>RGVZ01000085.1 GCA_010029825.1 bacterium
CACTTGCTCTCTAACACTCAGAAATCAATGACTCTTTTGGCGAAAAAAAATTTTTTATACGTGAGAACCGGACATTCCGAGCGTCCGCGTTTAGTTTTCGATCGTCACATGCCTTCGCCCATGCTCCCAGTCCCCTGACACAGAGGGCCATTTGCCACAATAATTGAAAACACGAAGCGGAAGTTGGAAACGATGCGATCACGTTGACGCGGCGAAGTGACGGTCTTCGCTTCGATTGCAACTGCCTGATTTTATACCATCACCGTGGCGGTATAAATTTGAGCAGCGGGTTGGGGACGGATGCCCGTCATCCCGAGCGGAGGGAGAGATCCTTCGGCTCCGCCTCAGGATGACGGGGCGTCAGGCCTCAGGATGACGGCGTGACGGCCGTCACGCCCACGGGAGGCCGGTGATGGCCACAACGGCAGGCAGCGGTTTCGCGCCCGGGGTTTTTGCGGGCCAGGTCGACGTGTATGGCTGTCCATGGACGGTCGCCTCGCCCGGGTGCTGCACCGACAGGAACAGGGTGTCCTCGTCCGCCGAAAAACAGGGGCCCGTAAGTTCCGACTCGACGGGACCGCTGGCGAAACGCCGCGGCTTGCCGGCATCCGGCCCGCTCGCGGGGACGACAAAGAACGCGTTGTTGCCGATGCCCGCGTAGGGTCCCTTGTTGATCTTGTCCTTGCTGACGTCGGTCGTGAACCACAGGTTGCCGGCCGCGTCGAAGGCGATGTTGTCCGGACAGGTGAAATCGTTCTGCGGGCCACCGGCGAGGAATGTCGCGGACTCGAACTCCAGCGCCAGCGGATCGCCGCCGGCCTCGCGAATTCTCAGCAACGAACCATGGTGATTCCCGACGCTCGCGTTGTTTGTCAGGGACACGAACACGTCGCCGGTCCGCGGATGCAGGTCAATCCCCTCGGGGCGGTCCATCGGCGTCGCGCCGGCGGCGATGCCCGCCTTGCGCGCGTGAAGAAGGACGTCCAGTTGATCCGTGAATTCAGCGCGCAGTTTCTCTTGCCGCGACCAGTTCAACTCGACCCAGCGTCCGTTTGTCACATCGGCCGCGTAGAGGGTTCCCTCGCTCAAATCACCAGGCAGTGCCGAGACGAACTTGAAGATGCAGCCACCTTTGCAATCGTCCCCCGAGTAGACGACAGCGCGGCCGTCACGGGCGGTGGTGACACGGGCGCCTTCGCGCGAGACACGGCCCATCGCCACCAGTTTGCGCGCGTCGCCAGTGAGTGGATTCACCTCCACAACCCAGCCGTAGTGATACGGATGATGGTGGACGTGGT
Source organism: bacterium (assembly GCA_010029825.1). Lineage (GTDB taxonomy): Bacteria > Bdellovibrionota_B > Oligoflexia > Oligoflexales > RGVZ01 > RGVZ01. The sequence goes on from RGVZ01000085.1 coordinate 1,299, forward strand.
CGCGCCATCCGTTGTCGTAACCGGGATCAAACGTGACGCGACTCTGCCAGTCCGGTCCATCGGGGCCGTCGAGTTCGCCGTAGAACTCCTTGTAGTTTTCCTCGCAGGTGAGAACCGTGCCCCAAGGGGTCACGCCGCCGCCGCAATTGGCCAGGGTCCCGGTCGCGTGGTCGGCGCCGCGAATGGAAACGCCACGCGCGAACGGGATCGGAGTCAGGGCGTTCAAGCGCCGGTTCATCGACCGGTCGGGATCAAGACGCCATGGGGAGTCCTTGTCGTCGCGAATGAGGCGAACGATCGAGGCGCCGATCGCCAGTTGTTCGTGGCGGACTTGATCCGCTGTTTTCCGGGTGCCGCCAGCGATGACGCCGGGGTTGCCGTGCATCATCAGGATGCCAAGGGGTGTCTCGTGGTTGACCCAGAGCAGGGCCGCGTTGGCTTCCCGGGCCGCCTGACTGCGCAAGTCGGTGATGACCCGGGTGCCGCCAGAGTCGGCACTGAGGGGCAAAAACGCGATGAAGTCATTGGCGAAACCGAACCAGTCCCCCCGGCAATTGATGGGATCGCCGTACTTGAGCAGCACCTCGGCCCTTGAACCCGCGGCCAGGACCAGGTCATCATCACCCATCCCTGGCAGCGCCTGGAACGGGCTGATCTGCCTGCCGTCCCGGTCGGGAATGGATCCCGCCAGGGAACTGCCTTTTGCGGCGCCGCCGGCCAGGGCGCGACCGAATGGGCCCGCGGACGCGCCATGCCACAGGGCGGCCGTCCCGAGGACTCCAAGAAACTTCAATAATTCTCGACGATTGGGGTCAAAACTGGATTGGCTCATCGAAATGGTTCTCGCGCGGGATTTGCACAACTTGACACTGCAAAAGGGACCTGCTTTTATGCACTCAAAGCCTTGGACGTCAAGCGTTCTGGGCGTTTTTAAAATCAACAAAGGAGGTCAGTCATGGCCGTTCTCGTAGGAAAAAAAGCCCCGGAATTCAAAGCCACCGCAGCCATCGCCGGCGACTTCAAGGAAATCAGCCTCAGCGATTTCCGCGGCAAGTATGTGGTCCTGTTCTTCTACCCGCTTGATTTCACATTCGTCTGCCCGACCGAACTGCATGCTTTCCAGGAAAAACTGGACAAGTTCCGTGAACTGAACACGGAAGTCATCGGTTGCTCCGTCGACAGCCATTTCTCGCACAACGCGTGGCTCAACACCCCGGAAACGGAAGGCGGCATCAAAGGCGTCAAGTACCCGATCCTGGCCGACCTCAACAAGACCATCGCCCGCGACTACGATGTCCTCATCCCGGACGCCGGCATCGCGCTGCGCGGCACGTTCCTGATCGACAAGGAAGGCGTCGTGCGTCAGCAAACCATCAACGACCTGCCACTCGGCCGCAACATTGACGAGATGCTGCGCCTGGTTGAGGCTCTCCAGTTCCACGAGAAGAACGGCGAAGTTTGCCCGGCCAACTGGAAAAAAGGCGAGAAGTCGATGAAGCCGACGGCCGCAGGCTTGAAGAGCTACTTCGCGAAATAAAGGATCCTTCCCCTTCGCTTCGCTCAGGGTCAGGATGACGGGGATCCTTCGCTCCACTCAGGATGACGGGGATCCTTCGCTCCACTCAGGATGACGGGGATCCTTGGCTGCGCCTCGGGATGACGTCGTCATCGTCATTCTGAGCCCGAAGGGCGAAGAATCCTCTCCCCAAAAAACAAAACCGGAGGCCCGCGAGGGACCTCCGGTTTTTTTTTAAAACGCGACGCGCGGATTACTTGTGCATCGGGGCCGATTCGGCAGCAGCGGCCGGAGCCGGAGCGGTGACGATGTCGGACTTCATCGGGCCAAGCACCGCGAGGAGCTCGCCTTTTTCCTTCTCACCGACCTTGAACTTGTCGAGAGCCTTCACGAGGTCTTCAACCAGCGCGTTGAAGTGCTCGTCCTGCACACCCATGCCAGTGTGAGCTTCTTTCATGCTCTTGCCTTTGTACTTGCAGGGGCCGCCGCTTGCTTCGCAGATCTGGTTGACCAAGTTGCCCTTGAACTTGGCGAGGCGCTTCTTGTCAGCCGCCGTTGCGGCGAAGAAGCTATTGATCCGGGTGTCGGCAGCGCAGTTGGCGACAAACTCGTCAACCACAGCGACGATGGCCTTCTTGCCACCGAGACGGTCGTAGAGTTTCATTTCTGCGGCGGTTTCAGACTTGTGGGACTTGTCTGCATGATGAGCATTGCCCTTGGCGCTTGCGACACCTGCGGTCAACGCGACTACCGGAACCAATGCGAGCAAAATCTTTTTCATCCGTGAACTCCCAAAATAGTTGATGGCAAAAATTGTTCCCGATTCCGTGACAATAATCAATACCAGAAAACGGATCGAGCGACCTTGTTAACAAAAAATTAATCCGACCACTTTGTGATGGAATCCGGCCGCGCGATGACCGCAACCCTGGCGGACCTCGCGGCTTTAATTAAATAGCGAGCAGCTCTTCGAGGCTGATGAAGATCGCGTCCTCGCGTCCGGCCTGCGATTGCAGCCACCACAGGAACGCGTTGACGCGCGCGGCCTCGTTGCGGGAGACGCCGGTCGATTCCAGCATCTTTTCCTCGCGCGCGAGGCGCTCGTGAATCCTCTTCGCGAGACCACCCTGATGCAGTTTTGGTTTCCACTCGCCCCGCAGGTGTTGCAGCATCTTCGGGCGGCCACGAATCACTTCGTAGACTTGCCAACTTCCAGAAACGCCGTCCGGGACGATGGCCAGCCCCGTCACGGACATCAATGACTGCATGCGTTGACGCGGGGCACTGCCCTCAAGGCGCGTGAGGGCTTCCGCCGCCTGAACTTGATGATTCAGCCGTGTCCTGATGGCCGGCCGCAGGATCACCTCGATGATACGACTCCAACGCTGGCGGGCGGATTCTTCACGGAACGAATGCAGCCGGCCCTCGAAGAAGGCCATCACCGCGCCGACCTGGCCTTCATCCATCGCGAGTTGGCCGTCCGGCGCGCCGTTTTGCCCGAGCTCACCACCAAAGGCACGCGCGATCGCGATGCATCGGTCCATCGCGACGCGCCGGTCGGTCACAGGCCCGAACGCCGCGACCGTGCCCTCGTCGACTTCACCGACCCGCAAGAACCAGCGGCCGTCGTGGCGGTCAACGCAGTATGCCGGGACGAACCTCTGGTGCCAATCGCCCGGCTTGAAAGCCACCGGCGTCGAGGCGAGGCTGTCACACTCGTGCATCAGGGCTTCCAGCACGTTGGGGAATCGCTCAACGCGTAAATCATAGGCGCGAAGAACAGTCTTGAGGAGTTGCTTCGGGACAAGTTCGTAGCGCTGCAACTTGGATATCTCGCGGGCGACAGAGATCGCGCTGCTGAAAAACAGAACTTTGCGCTCGTAGTCGTACATGAAAAACACGCCAGACCCTGTCGGCAGGTTCCGGAGCTTTTCAGCCGGGATCGCCCAGTTGAGGCGCAGGGCCGATTCCATGTCGCCTTGCATGCGGATGGCCTCGTCAATGCGCTTGACCGAGCGGTCATCCAGCAACTTCAGCAGCACCTTGAACAACTCAAGGGTCAGGTACGCGTCCGCCTCGGCCCGGTGCAGGTCGCCGGCGGGCAGGCCAAAGAACTTGGCCAGACCCTTGAGCGATTTGTTGGGCGCCTCGGGGGCCATTTTGTCGACCAGGAGGTGCGTGCACAGGAAGAAATTGGGCAATTCGACGCCGCAAGCCTTGCGCGCGAAATACCGGATGAACTTCAAATCGCCGATTGTGTTGTGGCTGACGAGGACATCGTCGCCGATGAACTTCAGAAACCCCGGCATGACCTCGTCGATCAGCGGCGCGTCCTTGACCATGGCGTTCGAGATGCCGGTCATCCTGCGCACGATCGGGGGAATCGGGATCAACGGGTTCACGAGGCTGTAGAACGTGTCCTTGACCGCGCCCTTCTCGTACCGGATCGCGAAGATTTCTGTGATGCCGTTTTTCTCGGGGTTGCCGCCCGTGGTCTCGATGTCGAAAACGATGAACGAGCTGGAGGTGAGTGGATGGTGGATCAGCTTGCGGAGTTCTTCCGAGGGAGGCGGAGCCTCCGGTTCCCGGTAGGCCTGGCGATTGCCACGCCGGCCCCCGCCGCGGGACCCGCGCCTTGGGGCATGTTCTGGGCCACTTGAGCCGGACGCAGATGGATTTTGGTGACGACGATCGGGCAAATACGCTCCTGAAAAACATCTAGGTCAGTGTAGCAGAAATACCGGATCAAGCGCGAGGATCAAAAGCCTCGCGCAGGGCCTCGCCGATCATGTTGATCGACACAAGCAGCAAGACCAGGGCCGTGGTCGGCGCGAGCAGCAACCAAACCGCGTTGGTGATGTAATTTCGCCCCTGCGCCAGGAGCTCGCCAATGCTGGGAGTGGGGGGCGACAGGCCGTACCCCAGGTAATCAAGGACCGTCAGCGTCCCGATGCCAGCCGATATGGCAAACGGCGTCAATGTCAGGACCGGCGTCAAGGCATTCGGCAAGATGTGCTTGAAGATGATCCGCGCGTGGGTCCCACCCATGGCGATCACCGCGTCAGCGAACTCGCGTTGGCGCAAGGCGAGGACCTGCGCGCGCATTTGCGACGAGATGTTGATCCAGGCGAACAGCAGCACAATGCCGAGAGTCAGGGCGAACCCCTGCCCCTTCACCACGCCGTTGACGAGGATGACCACGGAAAGGAACGGAATGATCTCGGCGAGTTCCTTGAGGCGCTCCACGGCGAAATCAAACCAGCCGACGAAATATCCCTGGCATACGCCGATGATGACGCCCCCGGTGAAGGACAGGGCCCACAACAAGAGCCCGAAAGACAACGAGACGCGCATCCCGTAAAGCAGGCGCGCCGTCACGTCGCGTCCGAGGTTGTCGGTCCCCAGCCAGTGGGATTTGGACGGCGGCGTCATCACATCCGGCGTCTGCACGTAGGGATCCCACTGGTTCAGGGGCCAGATGGCCCAGCTGTTCCGGCCGGCGGCACGATCCGCGTCAATGACCTGGTTGTAATCAACGACGAACGCGTCCTGGATCCCGAACTCCTCGGCCGTGTAACTGACAATCGCCGGAAAATAAATCCGCGTGCCGGATTCCGTCTTGCGCGCGAACAACAACGGATTCTGGTGGGACCACACCTCGGCCGTCAGGGCGAAAAAGAACAGGGTGGCGAACAGGGCCAGGCCAACGCGCGCCCGGCGCTGGCGCCAGAAAACAGAGAGCCTGCGCTGAAGCAGTGGCGAAATCCGTCTTGCGAGCGCGGCACGGATCATTTGAACTCAATCCTCGGGTCAACCACGACGTACGCGATGTCACTGATGATCTGACCGAACATGATGGCAAGTGACTCAATCACGATGACCGCCATCATGACGTTGTAGTCGCGGGAGGAAAGGGCGTCGAGAAATTGCAGACCCATCCCGGGAACACCGAAGACACTCTCAATCACGATGGAGCCAGCAACAAAAGAACTGAGGAACCCGCCGATCCCGACCATGAGTGGCAGGATCGCGTTACGCAAGGCGTGCTTGAATACGACAGACCGCTCGTCAAGGCCCTTGGCGCGGGCCGTACGGATGTAATCGCTGCGGATGACTTCCAGCATCGAATTCTTCATGAGCATCGTCATCACCGTGAAACCGCCGACGAGTGACGCCATCACCGGCAGGAACATGTGTTTCACGTAATCCCATGCCTGGCCGAAAGTCCCGAGGGACTCAAAATCATCAGAACGGATTCCGCCGAGTGGAAACCATGCCCCGCCCGGCAGGACACGATCCGTGCAAAAGACAAGCAGGAGGATGACGGAAATGACGAGCGTCGGGATGCTGTAGTTGAGAAACAGGAAAAACGACGTCACCGCGTCGAAGTTGCTGCCGTCGCGAAGGGCCTTGCGGACGCCGAGTGGCACGCAAATCAAATAAGTCAGGAAAAACCCAGGGATCCCGAACCCCAGGGAAACCGGGATGCGACTGGCGACCGTTTCCATCGCCGGCTGGCGCGTCGTGGTGGAGTCACCAAACTCCAGGGTCGCGATGGCCTTCACCCAGTTCCAGTAACGGACATGGATGGGCTTGTCCAACCCGTATTGTCTCTCGAGCTCCTTGCGGATCCGGTCAATGTCATCAACGGAGAGGGTCCGGTCACCGCGGGAACTTTCCCCCTGCCCGCGGATCTGGGCCAGCGCCTCCTGCACCGGGCCGCCTGGCAGATAGTTCTGCAAGGCGAAGAAAACGCCAGTCATCAGGAAGAACATCGGGATCGTCGCGATCAGGCGTTTGACCAGGTACTTGCGCATCAGGGCACGAACTGGAACAGGTCGTCAGGCGGGCTCACGTCATACTTCATGGCCCAGATCCCTGATGGCGATGAAACCTTCGCGTTGAAACCGGCGAGGACAGAGCGTGGCTCTGACAAGAAGAGATAGGGCTGGTCCTCGTAGATCAGGCGGTTGATCTCCTTCATCATCTCCTGGCGCTTGTCCTGGTTGAACTCGACGTTCGACTTCTCGATGAGCGCGTCCACCTTTTTGTTCGAATAGGCGACGATGTTTGAACCCTGGTCCTTCTCGGAGTCCGTGTGCCACGTTTGCTTGGCGTTCGGGTACGGGGTTGCCGTCCAGCCCAGGATGAACGACTCAAACTTGCGCTGGTCGATGTCGTCCAGGTAGGCGTTCCACTCGACTGCCTTCACGGAAACATCGATGCCTGCCGCCTTGAAGTGGTCTTTCACGATCTGCGCGATCTTGGCGCGCAGAGGATTGTTGGAGTTGTACTTGAGCTCAAACTGGAACGGGACCTTCTTGCCGCCGATCATCTTGTCGAGGATGTTGTCCTTGTCCGTGTCGGCCCACCCGTCCGCCTTGAGCATCGCGATCGCCGCCTTGCGGTCGAAAGTCAGCATTTTATCCTTGGATCGCAAGTCCTCGGCCGAGTTCGGCGACAATGAACCGAACGGCGATGTGCACTGGAAGTTGTAACCGTGATAGACCTTGTCGACGATCTGCTTGTAGTCGACGAGGCGCGCCAGGGCCTTGCGCGTCTTGACACTCTGGAACATTGGCATGCGCAAGTTCCAACCGATGAACGTGAAGCCACGCGGGGCGCGATTTTGGATTTCCTGCGCCCAGACCCTGTGACCGCCTTTCTTGACGTCCTGGGGTGATTTGCCGAATTTTTCCTTGTCGACGCCCTGGACTTTCACCGCGAACTGCTCGGGATTGAAAGTAAAGAGGTCCAGGTCGCCCCGCAGGAATTTCTCGTAGGCCAGATTGTCGTCGACGATGATGCGGAAATGAACTTCGTCGGCATTGAAGCGGTTTTTGAAATGAGGCAACTGGTATCCCCACCAGTCCTTGTCGCGGGTCAGGATCACGGACTGGTCGCGGCTGAACGACTTGAAATTGTACGGGCCGTTGCCGACGGGGCTGAGGATGGCGCGTGCCTTGTTGAAGTTGGGTTCTTTCTCGAACTGCTTCTTGTTGACCGGTGAGAACAAGTAGAGGCTCCGAAGGGTGTCAAACTTCGGGGTGTCGACCGAGAAGGCGAAGACGCGGCTGTCCTTGACCGCGAGCTTCACACCTTCCCAGTATACGCGCAGGGCGGCGTCCTCGGTCTTGGGATTCATCATGGTGTCAAACGAGAACTTGATGTCGTCCGTCGTCACCGGAGTGCCGTCGGACCACTTCGCGGCCTTGTTCAGAGTGAAAGTGTAGGTCTTGCGGTCAGCCGAAACCTCGAAGGACTCGGCCAGATACGGCAGGGGTGCCAGGTTGTCGGAGTCCTCGGTGAACAGCGTGGCCCACAGGTACCCCTCGAGGAGTCGCGAGTTGTTGTCAGCGGACAGGATGGGGTTGATGACCTTGGGGTTGCCAGAAAGTTGCTGGTAGAGAATTCCGCCGCGCCTTGCCGGGGGCAGTTTGTCGTAAGCCGAGGCATGACGCTGGTACTTGACCGGCCCGGATGCCAGCGCGGTCACCCCGACCAAGCTCGATAACAGCAACAAACCCGACAACGCCCTGGACTGGTTCCACATGGTCACCCACTCCTCATAAACCTGGCTGATTTCACAATGAATTTAGCATGCTAGGACCATCCAAGTCCACGGACCAAATATACCCGCCCGGGTCGCCTCGAGGCTTGCAACTCCCCCGCCCCGGCATTATCTTTGCGACCCGGGCGGAAACGCCGCAAAACAAAGGTGGACACATGACAGAGCAAGCTATTTTTGAGCGCATCAAGACCGAGATTGAAACCAACCCCGTGACCCTTTTCATGAAGGGCACCGCCGACATGCCGATGTGCGGATTCTCGGCGCAGGTTGTACACATCCTCAAGAGCTACGGAATCCCGTTCCACACGATCAACGTGCTGGAAGACTACGATATCCGCGAAGGCATCAAGGAATTCACCAACTGGCCGACCATCCCGCAACTCTACGTCAAGGGGAAGTTCGTCGGCGGATGTGACATCACCATGGAACTCCACCGCAAGGGCGAGCTGGCGAAAATCCTGAAAGACGCAGTCTAAAAAACAGATCAACGGGGGATCACGGATGAAGCCCTTCACCACTTGTGTCCACGCGGGCGCCCACGTCGAGCCGACGACGGGCGCGATCATGCAACCGATCTTCGCGACCTCGACTTATGTCCAGGAGGAACCCGCGAAGCACAAGGGTTTCGATTACTCGCGGGCGGACAATCCGACGCGCCAGGCCTATGAAGAGGCCTTGGCGGCGATGGAAGGCGCGCGCCATGGCCTGTCGTTTGCCAGCGGCCTCGCGGCGGTACAGGCAGCGGTCCAGTTGCTGGAACCGGGCGCGCGGATCCTCGTTTGCGACGACGTTTATGGCGGGACCGGGCGATTGTTCCGGCGCCTGTTCGCGAAATACAACCTCGATTTCCAGTTTGTCGACATGGCGGATCCGGCGGCGGTCAAGGCCGCGGCGACTCCGGCCACAAAACTCGTCTGGGTCGAGACACCGACCAACCCGATGATGAAAGTGATCGACATCCGCGCCATGGCGCAGGTGGCGAAACAGACTGGCGCGCTGCTGGTCGTGGACAACACCTTTGCCTCGCCCATCTTCCAGACGCCACTGGCTCTGGGGGCGGATATTGTCCTGCACTCGACGACCAAATATATCGGCGGACACTCCGACTTGATCGGCGGCGCGCTCATGATGTCGCGGCAGGATCTTTTCGAGCAATTGAAATTCGTGCAGTTCGCGGCGGGATCAGTGCCGTCGCCCTTTGACGCGTATCTGATGCACCGCAGCCTGAAAACGCTGGGCGTGCGGATGATGCAACATCACAAGAACGGCATGGCCGTGGCCGAGTTCCTGGCGTCACACAAGCGCGTGAAACGCGTCATGTTCCCGGGCCTGAAAAGCCATCCGCAACACGCGATCGCGGCAGAGCAAATGCTCGGATTCTCGGGAATGGTGTCGTTCGATCTGGACGGCACCTACGACGACGTCGTGAAATTCCTGAAAAAGTTGAAAGTCTTCGCCCTGGCCGAGAGCCTTGGCGGGGTTGAGTCCCTGGTGAACCATCCAGAGAAGATGACGCATGCCTCCGTGCCGGAAGAAATGCGCAAGAAACTGGGCATCGGGCCGTCGCTGATCCGCCTGTCGTGCGGGATCGAGGACACGGACGACCTGGTCGCGGATTTGAAGCAGGCGTTGTAGGAGAGGATCCTTCGCCTTCGGCTCAGGATGACGGGGGGGACAGGATCCTTCGCTCCGCTCAGGATGACGGGGGAGCCTCAGGGTGACGGCTCGTCATTCTGAGCCCTGAGCGCAGCGAAGGGCGAAGAATCCTCTCTTCACGATTTCTCGTACAACTCGCGCATGGCGTTGGCCAGCATCGCGATGCTGCGGTCGTTCCACCGTTCCCACGAGATGACAAGATCCGCCATGCGGCGCGTTGGCGCGACGAACTCGTCGTGCATGGGTTTGACGCTACCAAGATACTGTTCAATGACGCCCTCGACGCTGCGCCCGCGTTCACGCACGTCGCGGCGCAACCGGCGGATGAAACGGACGTCATCCGGAACATCCACGAAGACACTGACATCGAACAGGCGGCGAATTCCCGGGTCGTGGAGGGCCAATATCCCGTCGAACATGATGATGGGCAGGGCCTCCATGCGGACGACTTCTTTCGTCCTGGTATGGGTCGCGAAATCGTAAGTTGGCCGGTCAATCGCAACCCCGCGCGCCAGTGATTCCAGATGGGTCTGGATCAACGCCATGTCGAGCGAGCCGGGATGGTCGAAGTTGATCGCGTCACGCTCGGCGGGCTTCAAGTGCGACAGGTCGCGGTAGTAATGATCCTGTTGCAGGATGGCAATCGGCAGGTCTGGACTGTGCTCGCAGACTTTACGGACAATCGTGGACTTCCCAGATCCGGAACCGCCCGTAACGGCAACCAAAAGGGGCTTCCCCGACGCCGTGGCTGATGGTTTCTGCATGGACACGCCCCCGCCCTGTGATAAGCTGCCGGAAACTCTAGAGAAGTATCTGTCACATGAGCTTGGTTGGAATCAATTCAAAACCGGTGACTTGCGACCATTGGATCGGCGGCGAGCCAAAAACCCCGGTTTCCGGCCGGTACCGGGAAGTGATCAGCCCCTACACGGGGTCGGCCATCGGTAAAGTCGCCCTTGGATCAAAGGCCGACGTCGATGCGGCGGTCGCGGCAGCGCAAAAGGCTTTCCCCGCGTGGCGCGCGACGCCGGTGAAAGAGCGGGCCCAGTTGCTGTTCAAATTCCGCGAGCTCGTCCTTGCGAACCTTGACGAATTGGCGCACCTCGCCGCCTCGGAGTCGGGAAAAACGCACGGCGAGGCGCGCGCGGAAGTCCTGAAGGGCATCGAAGTCACGGAATTCGCGCTGTCGCTGCAAAATTCCGACAGCGGCGGGATCATGGATGTTTCGCGCGGGGTGTCATGCGAAATGCGCCGCGAGCCACTTGGTGTCGTGGCCGGGATCGTCCCGTTCAACTTCCCGGCGATGGTTCCCATGTGGATGTACCCCATCGCGATCGCGCTGGGTAACTGCTTCGTCCTGAAACCGTCGGAGAAAGTACCGCTGACCTCGCAGCGCGTCGCGCGCCTGACGAAAGAGGCTGGATTCCCGGACGGCGTGTTTTCGTTGCTTAATGGCACGCGCGAGGCCGTCGAGGCCCTGATCGATCACGATCTCGTCAAGGCCGTCGGTTTTGTCGGATCGAGTCCGGTGGCACTCGACGTTTACAAGCGCGCGACCGCGCGCGGCAAACGCGCGCTGTGCCTTGGCGGCGCGAAAAACCCCCTGATTGTTGTCCCCGACGCTGACGAGGCCATCACCGTCCGCGGGGTCGTGGACTCTTTCACGGGATGCGCCGGCCAGCGCTGCATGGCCGCCAGCCTCATGATCGCCGTCGGCGACGTCGATCATTTGATCGGGAAGATCCGCAAGACCGCCGCGGAATTGCCGGTTGGCCCCGGCATGGGCGCGATTGTCGACAAGGGGGCGCTGGACCGTATTCACCGTCATGTCGATGACGCGGAGAAAGCCGGCGCGAAAATCATTGTGGACGGTCGCAAAGTCAAGGCACCGGCAGGACACGAGGCCGGATACTGGTTCGGCCCGACGATCATCGATCACGCGCGTCCCGACATGGCATGCGCCCGCGAAGAGATTTTCGGACCCGTCATCACGATTGTGCGCGCGAAGACGCTGGCCGAGGCCATGGCGATCGATGCCGGCAATCCATTCGGCAACGCGACGTCGGTATTCACGACCAGCGGGGCCGTCGCGCGTTACGTCGCCGACCATTCCGCCAGCGGGATGATCGGAGTCAACATCGGCGTGCCCGTCCCGCGCGAGCCGTTCTCGTTCGGCGGGACAAAATCGAGCAAATACGGACACAGCGACATCACCGGAGAAAGCTCGCTGGATTTCTGGAGCGACCTGAAAAAGATCACTGTCAAATGGTCGCCGCAGAGCGACGCTTCGTGGATGTCTTGACCTGGATCTGACGAGGGAGTTGAAGCCATGACGACCGCAGAAAAAAAACGCGTCAAGCACATCACGTTGACCTCGCACCCGGGACAACCAGGACCGGGCAGCGTTCCCATCAAGTGGGGTGAGAGTGATCCGGTGAAACGCGGACCGGTCGTCGGTACCGTGACGGAACCCGCGCACCGCAATGTGATCGGGACGCATTCCGGGTCTTATTCGGTGTACCGCGCCCTTGCTGTTGCCAGTGGCGCCCTGAAGCCCGATCACAAACCGGACCTGACCAACACGGCGCCGGCCGAGAAAATCGGGCCGCACGCGTCATGGTTCAACCCGGAAAAAATCGTGTCGATTGATCCCTTTGGCGCGACGATTGCCGAGGTATTCAAGGATTATCTCGCCAAGGGCTTTGACATCCGTCCGACGATCGCCGTGACCAAGGCGCACATCAACATGCCGGAGATCAAGAAGGCGATGGAGGCCGGTCGCCTCAAGGCGGACGGACACCTGTTACTCGAGAACGGGGACGTCGTCGTGACGAAGGCGGCCGTGGAACCCGTGTGGTACCTGCCGGGCGTCGCGAAACGATTTGGCGTCGAGGAACCGGAATTGCGCCGCGTCTTGTTCGAGAATACGGCCGGCATGTTTCCAGAACTGGTGACAAGACCGGACCTGGAAGTGTTCTTGCCGCCCATTGGCGGGATGACCGTTTACTTCTTCGGTGACGTATCCACGATCCATGATCCCCGGGTGCCTCTGGCCGTGCGCGTACACGACGAGTGCAACGGATCGGATGTGTTCGGGTCGGACATCTGCACCTGCCGGCCGTACCTGACACACGGAATCGAAGTCTGCATCGAGACCGCGCAAAAAGGGGGCGCGGGACTCATTGTTTATTACCGCAAGGAAGGCCGCGCCCTGGGCGAGGTCACGAAGTTCCTGGTTTACAACGCGCGCAAGCGGCAGGAAGGCGGTGATCGCGCCGACCAGTATTTCGCGCGGACAGAGTGCGTCGCGGGCGTCCAGGACATGAGGTTCCAGGATTTGATGCCGGACGTACTGCACTGGCTGGGCATCACCAAAATCGACAAGTTTGTTTCCATGTCGAACATGAAGCATGACGCCATCGTCAAGACCGGCATCAAGATCATCGAGCGCGTCAGCATTCCGGAAGATCTCATTCCAGCCGACGCCAAGGTTGAGATGGAGGCAAAAGTCGCCGCCGGTTACTTCAGCAAGGACGAGAAGCCAACGGACGGGAAATTGAAGCGCGTCAAGGGACGGGACCTCAACGAATGACCCCGATGGCCCAAAGCATCCAGATGGGAAAGATTTCCCCGCGGGTTCGCCACTTGCGTGATCTCGCCACGATCCGCGCCACGGCCCGCAAGATGTTGGCAGAGGCCCGGCGGGGAAATTCGCGGAATTTCCGCGTCCACGACGAAAAAATTGCGGCGACGGGGGAATTTGTCGCGCGCGTGACGAAAGACAATTACCCGGAACTCGAGATCCCGTTTCACAGCCGGTGGCGGCATTTTGAGATCCCGGCCAGCGACAATTCCGGGATCGACCGCAGCCCGCGCAACCTCGCGTATGAATTGATCGGAGATCCGCGCAGGGCCGTTGGCGCGGGGTCGAAAATTGAATGGCTGACGCGTGCCTGGGACCTGGTCATGGTCAGTGTCTTGCTGGATGCGGGCGCCGGAGACCAGTGGAAATACAAAGACAAGGCGACTGGACTGACGTTCACGCGGTCTGAGGGACTTGGCATCGCAAGCCTGCGCATGTTTGAGTCAGGCATGTTCTCCGCGAACCCGGCGCTGGATCCATTGCGCGTTGACGCGTTGCGACTCGCAACCCTGGATCCGGCGGAACTTGCATCCGGATTCCAGGCCTCGACGGAAAACCCCTTGGCTGGCCTGGATGGACGCGCCAACCTGTTGCGCGCATTTGGCGAGAAACTTCTGCGCCCGGATTATGACATGGATCCCTTGACGCGCCCGGGTGAACTGGCCCGCGTCGTGCTGGACACTTCCACATCAGGACAAGTCTCAATCCCGGAAATTTTCCGGCAGTTGCTTGATCGACTCAGTTCCATGTGGCCGGGGCGACCTGTGATCGATGGATCGGCCCTTGGTGACGTCTGGTATTTTTCTGGCGCTGGCGCGGGAAGTCCTGCCCCGGATTACGTGCCGTTTCACAAGTTGACCCAGTGGCTGACGTACTCGTTGGCAGAACCTCTCGTCGCGACGGGAATCCACATCACCGGGCTCGACCAGTTGACGGGACTCCCCGAGTATCGCAACGGTGGACTGCTCATCGACATGGGTGTGCTTGAATTGATTGACGCCAACGCGACAAAAGCAGCGCACCTGCCGGACTCGGCATTGATTGTCGAGTGGCGCGCGTTGACCATCGCGCTGCTCGACGAGATCGCCGCGGAAGTGCGCAGGCAACTGGAACAACCTGAACTGGAACTCGCCCGGATCCTGCAAGGCGGGACATGGACGGCCGGCCGCCGCGTTGCCGCGGAGAAACGCGGGCCGTTGGCACCACCACCGGTCAAGATCCAGAGCGACGGGACAGTATTGTAATAAACAACCGTGAACCCGCGGAGATTTTGCCCATGAAAGCAAAAGTCACACACATCCAACATCCCCTGGTCCAGTACAAGTTGTCCCTCATGCGCAAGAAAGACACCTCGACCGGGGATTT
>RGVZ01000086.1 GCA_010029825.1 bacterium
ATGATCCTCCCCCTCCGCCGGTAGACGCCCCTGAACCGGCGTACGAGCCGCCTCCGGCCGGCGACTTTCCCGAATCGCGCGGGGTCAAATCCCAATCCGCGCAAGGACAAAAAGCCGGTAAAATGGAGAGCGAAGGCAACGCCGGGGCCGTTGATGACAGCGTCATCAAGGTTCCGAAGCCAGAACCCGCGAAACCACGCGTCGTCAGCGCCGCCGAGCGCATGAAAGCCTGCGCGAAACATGAAGGCAAATACCTCAGTTACTACAGCGATATTTTCCGCGTGGAGAATTGCAAACGGCGGGTGATCCAGGATCCGGAAACACTCTCGCGCCTCATGCGCGGAACGGTTGGCGTGACTGAAGTTGAATCTGACATCATCGCGGCGATTCCTGCGGGCCAGCCCGTCGCGGACCAGGGCGCGAAAAACCGGCGCGGCTGCAAGCAACTTGAGGGCCGCTTTGTCACGTTCTCCTATGTCGATGTGTATCTTGTCCAAAAGTGCAAAAAACGGCTGTTTCCCGACTGGGAAACGTTCATCGCTTTCCAGAAAAAACGCGGGATCAAGTCAGGCCTCGGGTCAGAAGTGGTTCCACTGAGTGAGGCCGAGTTCGACTTGTTGCAAATCGGTCCCGAAATGCCTTCGTCCGTGGATGTGGAATTCATCCGCCAGTATGACCGCAGCAAGGTGATCGACGTGATCCCGATCGACGAGGCGTGCCGCGGGATCGAGGGCAAGATCGTCTCGTTCTATTCGAAGCTGTACAAGATCGAGAAGTGTCGCAAACGTGAGATGGACCCGGAGGTCGCGACTCTGAGGAACCCCGAACTGAAACCGAGGGAACTTCGTCCCGAGCAATGGAATTCCCTTCCCGATGGGAAGCCAATGAAGTCAGAATCCGACGTGAACCGGCAGAAACCCGTCCAATACAAGCCGCTTCCTCACACCGATTGAAAATGCTGCGTCAGTTGCCGCTGCTCGATACGATCGCGCCCCTGACGCGCCGGTTCATGACCGCGCGCGACAACCAGAATCTTTCGGCCAATTGATCGATGATGTCGCGTCCGGCATCCGACCGCGCAAGTTCTTGACGAACCAGGCGCAACGGCGCGAGAAGTTCCATCGCGAAGGTGTTTTCCTCGACCTGCCGCAAATGATCCTGCAAGCGAACAGGTAACCCACTGCGACCGGGCGTCATCGACACCGCCTGCGATCGCAGAAGCAATCTGCCCAGTTGGCGAGCCATTTCGAATCGATACCAGGGACGCGACTCGCGCCCCTCGGGGATCAGCTCGAATTGGAAACCAGGATTTTCCTTTGTCACAACACGGACAATCTCGGGAAGAAAAACAGGGGCCTCTTCGATTCCACACTCGCGGTGGATGCCCGCAACCAGGCGCTGTATTGCGGCTGCGTCCAAATGGCACGCCGTGCGAACGGCGCGCTCACGTTCCCGGCTCCAATACTCCGGATGCTGGCGCTGCATTTCCTTGCAGGTCGATTCGATGAGGCCGGCGTCCAATTCGAAGGCGCCGTGTCCTTTAACTTCGAGCAATGCCTCGGTGTCATCCATCTGGCCGGTCGCGACTGCTGAGACGACGGACTGGTCGCACTGCAGCCGTTCCGCCAGAGTCTGGATGGCCATCACGGAACGGATGTGCTTTTTACCCTTTTTCCAGTGACTGCAATCGGCCGGATCCATCTCCAGCAAGGCACCGACGTCCTGGTCCATGATCCGGGAAGTGCCCCTGCGGATGGCGAGCACATCCCGGCAAAACCGGAACAGGCTTGCTGATTGGGGGAAACGGGAGCTCGCAGATTGGAAAAGTGATTCTTCCATACTTCCGGGTACTTACCACTCTTGTTTGAGACCCGTCAATCCGCTGCAAAAAAACAGGGATTTTGCCGATACCCTCTATAAGAATGAGGGGGGTTGACAGATGGGACGTCAGACCCAATGTTGAAGGAACGGGACTGGATTTTTTGACGCGATCCAGATGGACCAAGGAGGCCCAGCAGGGAAGAAACATGAGCAAGAACCTGCCCACGATAACAGGCAGCGGCGGCGATGATCCCGGAACCGGCGCGACGGTGATCACCGAGCGCAAGGTCCAGGCACGCCCCCCGTACCTGTACCGCGTCCTCCTGCACAACGACGACTACACGCCAATGGATTTCGTCATCATGGTGCTTGAGACGTTCTTCAACAAGGACCGGTCCGTGGCCACGGAGATCATGCTGAGTGTCCACACCAAAGGCGTCGGGGTCTGTGGCGTCTTCCCATACGAGATCGCCGAGACCAAAGTAGCGCTGGTGATGGAGTGCGCGCGTGAGAATGAGCATCCGCTGCAGTGCACCATGGAGCGGACCTGAGGATATCGCGCCAGCGGGTGTGGCATCAGCGGGTGTGAACATTGCATCGGCACCATCGGTACCCGATGTGCCGGGGAAGAAGGGCAGGAGGGCTTATGATCAGCCATGAACTCGAAGTCAGCCTGAACCTCGCGGTGAGCGAGGCGGCGCGGCGCGGCCACGAATATGTGACCGTCGAGCACGTTCTCTTTGCCCTGTTGCAAAACGATACGGCGACCAAGGCCCTTCGCGCCTGCGGCGGATCCATCGAGTACACCCGTCAACGGCTCGAGGAATTTTTCGACGAACACATCGCGTCGGGAACGCTGCGCCCCGGCCAAATGCCGCAACCGACCATCGGTTTCCAGCGCGTGATCCAGCGCGCGGCTCAACATGTTCGCGCGGCGGGCAAGGACAAGATCAAGGGCGAGAATCTCCTGGTCGCCTTGTTCTCGGAGCGCGACTCCTTCGCGGTTTATTTCCTGCAGCAACAACACATCAGCCGGTTCGATGTGATCAATTACATCTCACACGGAATCACCAAACCGACCGATGGCACTGAATCGCCCCATGAGGGTGACTCCGGGAAAGAGCCGCCCGTCGCCAGACTCGGAGACGGCGACCACAGTGGCAACCCGGACAACCGGGACAGCCAGCCCCGTGAGGACGAGGATGAGGCCGAAACCGGCCCGGCCGACCGGCAAGGCGGACGCGACCCACTGGCGCTTTACGCGGTCGACCTGTGCGCGCGCGCGCGCGCGGGACACATCGATCCACTCGTCGGACGCGACGCCGAGATCGAACGCACGGTCCAGGTCCTGTGTCGCCGTCGCAAAAACAATCCCTTGCTCGTCGGTGACGCCGGCGTCGGCAAGACCGCCATCGCGGAAGGCCTCGCCCTGCGCATCACGGAAGACAAGGTGCCTGGCGTTCTCAAGGGCGCCACCATTTACTCGCTCGACATGGGATCACTGCTGGCGGGATCGCGCTTTCGCGGGGACTTCGAGCAGCGCCTCAAAGGACTCCTGACATCGATCAAAAAGAAAAAGAACGCGATCCTGTTCATTGACGAGATCCACACTGTCATCGGGGCAGGCTCCGTCAGCGGCGGGACCCTGGATGCGTCCAACCTGCTGAAACCGTCGCTCGCCAATGGCACTTTGCGTTGCATCGGATCGACGACCTTCAAGGAATTCCGCGGCCACTTTGAGAACGATCACGCTCTGGTCCGCCGGTTCCAGAAGATCGACGTGGACGAACCATCTGTTGATGACACCATCGCCATCCTGAAGGGCCTGAAGTCCCGTTACGAGGATCACCACAAGGTGAAATACTCTCCAGAGGCTCTGCGTGGCGCGGTCGAACTTTCGGCCCGTTACCTGCGCGACAAGAAGCTTCCCGACAAGGCGATTGATGTCATCGACGAGGTCGGCGCCGCCGCTGCCCTGGCACGCGAACCGGGAAAAGGAAACTACAAGTCCTCGAAAGTCAGGACCATCTCGCTGGATGATGTGCAGGCGGTCGTCGCCAAGATGGCGCGAATCCCGCCACAGAAAGTCTCGAATTCCGACAAAACCGCATTGAAGGACCTCGACAAGAAACTCAAGTCGGTGGTCTTCGGGCAGGATCCGGCGATTGATGCGCTGGCTTCGGCGATCAAGCTGTCACGATCCGGACTTGGCTCCAGCGACAAGCCAATCGGCAGTTTCCTGTTTGCCGGTCCGACGGGAGTCGGCAAGACGGAAGTCGCCAAGCAACTGGCTGCCATCCTTGGAATTGAGTTCATCCGGTTCGACATGAGCGAGTACATGGAACGCCACACGGTTTCGCGACTGATCGGCGCGCCTCCCGGATATGTCGGCTTTGACCAGGGCGGCTTGCTGACGGACGCCGTCAACAAGACGCCACACTCGGTGATCCTGTTCGACGAGATCGAGAAGGCGCATGGCGACTTGCAGAACATCCTGCTGCAGGTCATGGACCACGGGACTTTGACCGACAACAACGGCCGCCAGACGGACTTCCGGAACACGGTCATTATCATGACGACGAACGCGGGCGCCCGCGAGATGATGCACGGCGCGATCGGGTTTACCCGGAGTCCGGGAGTCGCCCCCGCGGAAAAAGGCGATCTGGAAGCCGTGAAAAACACGTTCTCGCCGGAATTCCGCAACCGCCTGGACGCGGTGATCTACTTCCAGCAACTGCCGCGCCCGGTGATCCTGTCCGTGGTCGACAAGTTCACGCGGGAGATTGTCCAGAAGCTTGCCGCCAGGAAGATTGAGGTTGTCGTCGAAGATTCCGCGCGCGAATACCTGGCCGACAAGGGATACGATCCATCGTTCGGCGCGCGCCCGCTGGCGCGCCTGATCCAGAACGAGATATCGAAACCACTCGCCGACGAAGTCTTGTTCGGGAAATTGTCCAAGGGCGGGCAAGTGCGGATCAGCGCTTCAGGTACCGGTCCGGAACGGAAACTCGAGTTTCATTTTTGACTACCGGAATCGAGCCCGGTTTGCGACACTGGTGAGATGAACCTGACCGGTGCCATACGACGCCTGCGCCCGAAACGTCCCCGTCCGCCACGGGGAACCCCTGCGGGTACGATCAGGGGCGTCCAGTCCCCGACCCAGACCGCGGTCGACGTCCTCGCCTATGGATCGGCCGGCGGAGGAGCGAACTACGTCGAGCTGGCCAACCCGGACGTGGCGAAGATCCAGGAGCTTCTCTCCAGCTACAAGGTCGTATGGGTCAACATCACCGGCCTGACCGACGTCGAGAGGCTGCGCCGGATCGGCGGGTTGTTCAACCTTCACCCGCTGGCCCTCGAGGACTGCACCAACCTTTATCAGCGTCCAAAAATTGAGGACTACGGCCACTACTACTACATTGTGATGCGCATGCCTGACGTGCACCGGAAGGACACGGAGCTTGAGCAGTTCAGCTTGTTCTTCGGAAAGGGTTTTGTTCTCAGCATCCAGGAACACTCTGGCGACTGTTTTGACCCGATCCGCGCGCGCATCCGGGGCGGCAAGACTTCCCTGATGGAACACGGGTCCGACTATCTGGCTTCCGCGATGCTGGACGCGGTCATCGACGATTTCTTTCCGCACATCGAGCGCATCGCGGACAAACTTGAGACTCTTGAAACTGAGATCATGACCCGCGGCCAGAAAGAGAACGTCCAGATCATCTACGCGATGCGCCAGGAACTCCTCCTGATCCGCCGCGCGATCTGGCCTCTGCGCGACGCCCTCGCGATCATGTACCGGGAACAATCGCCGCTGGTCGAAGCCAACACGCGGTTTTATTTCCGGGACTGCTATGACCACACAGTCCAGATCATCGACGCCCTCGAGTCTTACCGCGACCTGGTCTCGAGCATGATGGAAATCTACCTTTCGAGCATCAGCTACCGCTTGAACGACATCATGCGTACCCTGACGGTCATTTCGACCTTGTTCATGCCCCTGAACCTGATCGCCGGGATTTACGGGATGAATTTCCACCCGGACGCGTCACCCTGGAACATGCCCGAGCTCAGCTGGTACTACGGGTATCCGTTCGCCTTGGGGCTCATGGGTTTGCTGGTTCTCGTCCTCCTGACCCTGTTCCGCTGGCGGGGCTGGCTCAAGACGTAAGATTGTGTTACTCCCGCCGCCATGGCGATGTCCCGACGACTCAACTTTGAACTCCTGAAGACGGCAAAAGGCTCCCGCGCCCGCTTGACGCGATTCCGGACCCTGCACAACGAGGTCCTGACTCCGATCTTCATGCCGGTCGGGACGTTCGCGACCGTAAGAACTCAACCTCTTGATATTCTGGATGAAATAGGCGCTCAGGTGTTGCTGGCCAACACCTTTCACCTGATGCTGCGCCCGGGACCGGACCTGTTCCAACGATTTGGCGACATCCACCGGTTCATGAGATGGCCCAAGTCCGTGCTGACGGATTCCGGGGGATTCCAGATCTTCTGCCTTCCCGAGGCCCGTCACATGACCGAGGAAGGGGCGAGGTTCCGCGCCTACACCGACAAACGCGAAATCCTGCTGACGCCCGAACGCAGCATCGAGATGCAGAAAACCATCGGCAGCGACATCATGATGGTTCTCGACGAGTGTATCCCCAGCACATCGCCGCACGAAGTGGCACGGGCGGCCATGGAGCGGACACACCGCTGGGCGGCCCGCTCGCTCGCCGCGCGCGGGGATTCGCCGCAATCGATGTTCGGGATCGTTCAAGGCGCGTGTTACGAGGACCTCCGCCGCGAGAGCGCGCGCGTCCTGACGCAGATGCCGTTTGATGGATTCGCGATCGGCGGGCTCGCCGTCGGAGAATCCTCGGCCGAACGGGAAGATTCCACCGGGATTGTGACGGAACTGCTGCCGCAAGATTTACCGCGATACCTGATGGGAGTCGGCACGCCCCGCGACTTGCTGGAGGCCGTCCATCGCGGAGTGGACATGTTCGACTGCATCCTGCCGACCGCGCTGGCGCAACAAGGCGTTGTGTTCACCTGGAACGGCAAGATCGACTTGCGCCGCGGGCGTTACCGCCTGGAAGACGGTTCCCTCGATCCTGAGTGCGGCTGCACGGTCTGCCGCAACTACAGCATCGCGTACCTTCATCACTTGCAGAAAGTGAAGGAACCCCTCGCCTGGCAACTTCTGGCGACACACAACCTGACGTTCTACATGAAACTGATGGCCGGGATGCGTTCCGCGATCGCGGAGGACCGGTTCCTGGATTTCTATCACGCGCATCGTGAGAATCTGGGACGCAGCGATGGCCTGGAGCCACCGAAAAGGAAGCCGCCGCACAAGAAGAGCCAGCCGGCGCCAATGCGGCTTGGCAGGTTCGAGATCGTCCAGCACCAGGTTGAATGCCCGGACGGAGGACCTGCGCGGAACATCGCCGCGATCCGCGATGTCGAATCCGGCGAGATCATGCATTCCGTCAACGATCCGCATGACGAGGCCCGTCGCCTCTACATTGAGCAACCGGCACTGATGGAAATCCTCCGGCAGCATGACGATACCGGGAAGCCTGTGGTCGTCTGGGACGTCGGCCTGGGCGCCGCGTTCAACGCGATGGCACTGATCGGCGCGTACGAGGAGGCCGCGACCCGCGGCGAACAACTTCGCCCCTTGCGCGTCTGCAGTTTTGAGATCGATACCGACCCGCTCAGGCTGGTCCTGGGACAGCCCTGGCTTTTCCCGCATGTACGTCACGCGGGACCGCACACGATCCAGGCGGAGAACCTCTGGGAATCGAAAAAACTTCCGGTCCGCTGGGATCTTTTCCGCGGGGACTTTTTGGAAACCATGGACCAAGCCCCGGCGCCCCGCGTCGTTTTCCATGATCCATTCTCGACCAGGGTTGACGCTCCGCTCTGGCACCATGCGTGCTTCAAGCGGATCCGGAAAGCCGCCACTGGCGAAGACTGCCTGCTCATGACTTACTCACGCAGTACCGCCGTTCGCGCGGCCCTGCTTGGCGCCGGATTTTTCGTCGGTCAGGGGATCCCGTCGGGTCCAAAGCCAGAAACGACGATCGCCGCGATCCGGACGCAGGATTTACGCCGTTGCGGCCGGCCGCTCCTTGGCCGCGACTGGCTGGGCCGCTGGGAACGCAGCCAGGCCCGGTATCCGGCCGACATCGAGCCCGCAACCCAACAAAAAAAGGAAGAATTTGAAGGGTTGATCCGGAAGCATCCACAGCTTTATGATCGACCGGAACTTTCTTGAACAATGAACCCGGGAGTTTTTTTGGCTTCCCTGACCCTTGAAGGACTCGTCGTCCTTCTGCTGATCATCTTCAACGGCATTCTGGCGATGTCAGAGATCGCGGTGATCTCCGCCCGGAAAACCCGTCTCAACCAGATGATCCAGCAAGGCAACTCACGGGCAAAGATCGCCCTCGAACTGGCCAGCGCGCCGACTTCGTTCCTTGCGAGCGTCCAGATCGGCATCACCTTGATCGGGGTTTTTGCCGGCGCTTTTGGTGGCGCGACCATGGCAGAACGCCTCGCCGCGTTGATGAAGGAGTCGCTCCAACCGGGATCGCTCCTTCACGTTTACGCCGACCCTGTTGCTTTCGGATTTGTAGTCGTCACCATCACGTTCTTCTCGCTTATCGCGGGCGAGCTGGTCCCGAAAAGGATCGGGCTGAACAACCCCGAGCGCATCGCCGTGATCGTCGCGGCCCCGCTACGCCTTTTCGCGCGCATGACGACACCGCTGGTCCGGTTGCTCAGCCTCTCGACGGACTCGATCATCTCCTTCCTTGGCATCACGCCGGTCACCCGCGAGGAAGTCACTGAAGAGGAAGTGAAGCTCATGATCGAACAAGGTACCGCTTCCGGCGTCTTCCAGAAGGAAGAAGAATCGATCATGAAACGCGCCCTGAGACTCGGGGACCGCCGCGTGGACGAACTCATGACGCCGCGCCTCAAGATCGTGATGTTGGACCTCGCCGACTCTTTCGAGGACAACATGCGCAAGATGATGGCCAGCCCGCACTCTTACTTCCCCGTCTATGAGAACAATCCCGACCAGGTGACGGGCCTGATCTCCGTCAAGCAGTTGTGGCAGGTCCTGGCGACCGGACAGCGGCCTGAACTCCGGAAAATGCTGATTGATCCGCTGTTTGTCATGGAGTCAACGACTTCACTTAAGGTGCTCGAGATGTTCAAGTCGTCAGGCAAGCACCTGGCGATCGTCATAGACGAGTACGGCGGGACGGCTGGCATCATCACCTTGATCGACGTGCTGGAGGCGATCGTCGGGGACATCCCGGACGACGAGGCAAAGAGCGAGAAATCCGCGGTCAAGCGCAAGGACGGGACATGGCTCGTCGAGGGCATGATGGGTATCCAGGACATGAAGGACCTGTTCAACATCCAGGCCCTCCCGCACGAGAAAGATGGCGGTTACCAGACCCTGGGCGGAATGATCATGATGTGCGTCGGCCGGATTCCACGCGAGACGGATGTGGTATTATGGCAAGGATGGCGATTCGAGGTGATGGACATGGACGGTCGCAGGGTCGACAAGGTCCTCGTCACCCCACCCAGAAACTTGCGGGAATCCGTCAGGGAATCAAGGGACACCAAGCCCTCGAGGGACGGCAAAGAGTGACGATTCAGGGAAAAATGTCCGCCTTCCGGAGCCTCGCGCTTATCGGTGGTGCGACGTTCATCTCCATGTGCAGTCCCCGGGGCGACAGCTCCAATGACTCGATCTCACTCAAGACCGTCACAGGAGCGATCAAGAGCTCGACCGGACGTCAGGCCGACACGGCAGGCTGGACCATCATGACCCTCGAGCGGCAGACCCAGATCGCGCGCAGCGCGGTCATCGGCGATAACGGCAATTACTCCATTGAAAATCTCCGGGCCGATCGCCCGCGGACCATCGTCTTGCTTTCCCCGGATCATCTGTTGCGCTCCATCCTGTCCATACCGACGGCGACGCCTGCGAAAATCAATCAGTATTTCCGCGCCACGCCGGATCAATTCCCGCCTCTGTTCGACCGCGGTCCAATTGTCGTTTTCGGCGAACTCGACGGGGTCGACGCCGTTGACGATTCCATCGCCAGCGACCGCGGCAACGGGGTGCCCAACGCGGCCTATGGCGACAACGGTTACGGGCTGGTCAGCGGCAGCCCATCCAGCGACGTTGACCTGACGGGGTTGCCTCCAGTCTTGAATCCCGATCGCAACGCGAATGGGACCCTGGACATCTTCGAGACGGACGTCGATGGCAACGAGCGCCCGGATGCCGCCGAAAACCACGGACCGAACTTCTTCACCGAGGGATTGGCCTACGCGGCGGTCCAATACGAACTTTCATCCGTCGCGAGCGGCACTGAGACGGCGCAGGTTGTCTTCAGCGCCCGATTGCAACCCGGCGCGACGGCGACGGACATCAAAATCACCGGATCCACACACCTGACCAGCGGCGCCACGGTTTCGGGCGGCAGCAGCCCCGGCGCCTGGGATGGCACCTTGCTGGACGACGGCACGAATGAGGACGGCATCGCTGGCGACGGGATCTTCGCGCGCCGGGTCACCCTCAGCAGCGCTTCACGCCTCAAAAGCTACCAAGTCATCCTTTTTGAACCGCGTCGTGGGGACGCAACGGCCAATCCGACCGCCCAACCCTTGGCCGGCGCGAAGTACCTGATAGCCGTCCCGCCGCTCACTTTGACGGCGATGAGCACCCCCGTATGGGACTCGGTGACGCGCACGATCAACCGGGTCGGGAATCCGTTTGGCACAATCTCTGCCTATACATGGTCCGTCACCGTGTTTGACGCCAACGGCAAGCCGGTTTACAGCTCGGCCTCGATCGCGGGCACCGAGGATTCATTCGTCATCCCGTCCAACGCGACGGATTCTTCTGGATCGTACACCGCCAAGATCACCGCCAAGTGCCAGGAACAGGTCTCCGGGTACTCGCTCTTTGTCGTGACAAGCCCGTCCGTCAGCTTGTAGTATCCCCTCAAAGATCAAGAACTTCAGAGGGGATCATCATGTCCATCCGGAACTTTTTCACACTTCACGTCCCCGGCGCGCTGACCGCTGCCTTCTTGCTGGCCCTGTCCACGGGAACGGCCTTCGCGACCGAGGCCACCATGGGAACCATCTTGTTCAGCTCACAGAAAACCAAGACCGACGGGGTTGATGCCGGTACGACGTCCTCTTTTGGGGTTACCGGACGCTATCATGACGCCATGAGCCAAACCATGAGCTGGTTCGCGACCGGCGGCATCGGAATCAACAGTTACTCGTCCGGAGCCAGTGGCAAGGCCCCCGATAACAGCGTTGACCTGACCCTGGGGGGCGGCGTGCGTTATTATTTCAGCCCGTTCAGCCAGAGCGCGGTTCCGTTTGGATTTGTCGGTGCCGCCTACAAATCGCGTTCGGAGGCAACGTTCAACGCGACCGGGTATTCCGATACGGCAATCAGTGGCTTGTTCCACAGCTCGGGTCTCGGCCTGCGCATGGCACTCGACGACACCCTGTTCTTCGAGCTGGAGTCGGCATTCTATGAATCGCCCTTGTTCGCCATCGAAAAAACGACCACCGTCGTTGGTCCAGCCGAAACCAAGAGCGAGAAGACCACAATGCAGCTGTTCGCCCAGACGTTCGGCCCTTTCAACAATGTTTTCCTCAGCTTGGGCATGAAACTCTAAATTGTTCTGGCAACGGAGCGGGGCCTTGGTGTAAATCCCCCGCTCTGTTGTTTCCACTGTTCCGTTTCCCATGAGTCTCGATGGAGTATCCGATGCGCAAGAATCGCCCGCCCCGCAACCGCAAGAAGACCGCTCGCAAACGTGCCGCCATGAAGGCCCGCGTCAAGCGTCGCAAGGCCAAGAGCCCGCACGGCAAGCGCTCCGCGAAGAAGTAATCTCCGGCCGTCTCAATCAGACTTACGGATTCTCACCGCAATAAATGCCCATGTCCTGGGCCGAGACGATCGTCGGATCGGCTGGATCCAGGCTTCGGGCTGCGGAACCCCCGCGACTGCGTGGTTCCGGATAAGACGTCACTTCGACTTCGCCCTTTTTCAAGACAACCATGGATCCGTAACGTTTCTCGCGAGCCAGTCTCATGGCGCGGGTGGCGAACCTTGCCGCAAGGATGCGATCCATGGATACCGGGCGACTGCCGCGCTGCGTATGTCCCAGCACCGTACAACGCGTAACGCGTCCCAATGCCTCATGAAGGAAAGTCGCCACGTCGTCGCCCACCCCGCCCAGATGACGACTGCCACTGGTGGACGAACGGTACTTGAGCGGCTCCCCCCGGGCGTGCGCGCCTTCCGCGCAAACCACAAGGGCATGATTTTTCCGGGACAGGGCCTGGACCCTCAAATGCTCGACCATTTTTTCCCGCGAGAAGGGCCGTTCCGGGAGAAGAATCATATCGGCGCCGGCCGCGATGCCCGCGTTCAACGCGATATACCCGGCATGACGCCCCATGACCTCGACCACCATGATGCGACCGTGGGAGGTCCCCGACGTGTTGACCTGCATGATGGCTTCTGAGGCAACGTCGACGGCGGAGCTGAATCCGACCGCCAGCTCGGAATCCACAAAATCGTTGTCGATCGTTTTCGGGATGCCGATGAGCTTCACGCCCACGTCTGCCAATTCGGCAGCAATGCAATGGGTTCCGTCTCCCCCGACGACGATCAATCCATCAATGCCAAGGACCTTGTATCCTTTCGCGACGCTTTTCTTGAAGGAAACAGCTGTCTGGGGATCGCGAAAAGGATTGCCGGCGTTGGACGTGGTCAGGAGTGTTCCGCCGAGGTTCAGGAGGTTTTCGATTGTGAATTCATCGATACCACCTCCGGCCGGCGAATAAAGGACACGGTGCCGCGGAGGATCGCTGGCCAAACCGTTGATGCCTTCCTCAATACCGATCAGGGTGGTGTCACCATTGGTGCGCGCGCACAAAACGAGGCTCCGCAAAACCGCGTTGAGGCCAGCGCAATCCCCGCCGCCAGTGCATACACCGAGTTTCACTTCTTCGACCTCTCGTCGCGGATCGCCTGGATGGTCTTGATCCCGGCCAAGTGCTTTGGCGCTGTTTCCGGGAGCGGCCGGACGGCCATGATCCGCGTCTTCACATCAAGAACAGTGTCCGGCGCGACCGGTACCAGGTGTACCAACTCATAACCGATCGCGTCATAGACGGCCGCGACGTGATCTTCGAGGCCATCCAGCGGCTCGAGATCTTTCCGCAATTTCAAGACATCCGCGGCAGAGACGGGGCTGAGTTCATTGACCCCGCGACCTCCCGGGTACACAACTTCGACTTTCGCGGAACCATCGGGCATGACGTAAATCATCGTCTGGCCATCGTTCACCCAGCCGCCATCCGAGAACAATCCCCAGGCTTCGACGGCTCTCAATGCCCTGGAACGCTGGATGAAGGAATCTTGCCAGACTGGGCTGACGCGGGCTGCCAGTACGGGGCGTGGATCACTCGCGGCCTGGCCCGGTAACGCCCCCGATTTGGGCACGGAACCTTGCGATCCGCCGCCCTTTTTCCGGATCGCGCACCCCGAATTGCCGCACGCGACAAACAGGCCAGCGAGCACTGCGGCCAGGATCAGTCGCGCGGCGGCAGCCGGGAAAAACGGGAAAAAATATTTTTTGTCAGACACAGAACAAATCCGGTTCACGACAAGCCCCCCAAATGAGAGGATTTTCTTTGGAGCCATTTCAGGGATCATGCCAGATTATGACGGCCTAGCGGAGCCTTTTTTGGATCAGAACACCCACGGCAAGCTCAGAACGGAACTCGAGCGGTTTCGTCGCGCGCTGGCGGCGGCGCGCCAAAGACTTCCGTCCGCCTGCCTCGCGCCCGAGACCATTTGTGTCGCTGCCGATGACGCGCAGCTCCATCTGGCGATGGCGCCGGGCGGGACCATCAACCTGACAATCCTCGGAGTGATCCACGGTAACGAGACCGGCGGCCTCCCGGTCATCGCTTCACTGATCGAGAAGATCCTCGAAGGTGAGGTAACGGTAACAAGGCCAGTCGCCTTCGGACTGGGCAACGTGCCGGCTGCCCTCGCCGGCAAGAGATTTCTTGACCGGGACTTGAACCGGAGTTTCGGCGGCGCGAGCCTCGGATCCTCGCACGAGGGAACTCGCGCGCGGGAACTGCAGGAATTGCTCGGGCGTTCACTCTACCTGGTAGACTTGCACCAGACGAGGGAACCATCGGAGACCCCTTTTTTCATTTTCCCGTTCGCGCGCAGGTCATTTGATTTCGCGCGAATGATCTCATCAGACCTGCCGGTCGTGACCCACTGGTCCGGCTCATTTTCGCAAGACGGCATGTGCACCGACGAATACGTGAACTCGAGGGGAGGCACGGGCCTGACCATCGAACTAGGCCAAGCCGGGTTTGAGGAGGCGCAAATGTCCACGGGCCTTGCCAGCGCCCTCCGCGCGCTCCATGTCACAGGTTCAGCCAACGTCCGCGAACTCCCGCGCATCGAGATCGATGCTGGCTTCAAGGGTTGCGTCTACACCTGGGCGGGAACCATTCCGTATCCAAAATCGGGCGAAGTCCGTCTCGTGCCTGATCTGGTCAACTTCCAGATGTTGAACGCCGGTGACGTGATCGGCACCTGGGATGGGTCCGCGATCAAAATGCCTGCCAGTGGCAGGATTCTGTTTCCCAAGTATGTCCGTCCGGGAACACCGGACGCGGACGCCCCCCGACCTGCGGAACTTTGTCGCGTGATCAGGATTGTGACCGAACCGGAGCTGCCCGCATGAAAAACAACCCCAACAAAAAATTGTCCGTGATGCTTCTGCTCGCTCTGACTTGCGGACGATCGAACGCCGCCGATAAACCCACGCCGTCTCCGTCAGCGGCGACAAAACCTGCGCCGTCTGCCAGCCCCGCGCCTGCGAGTCCGGCGCCGGACGTTGCGAAAGAAAAAGAGAAAGAGAAAGAAAAAGAAAAAGAGAAAGAGCAGGAAAAAGCAGCGCAGATGGAGGCCGCCGATTTCCAGAGAATTTGCGCCAATGAATTCCACCTGCCATTCAGCCGGAAACTGGTTTTTTCCCTCGACGGAACACAAGCATACGCGATGCTTCCAGTCGCCCCGGCCGGGGCTTCCGAGAGAAAATTGGTTTATTTTGAATTGCCACTGGTCAACGGAGGGGCTGCGCCACATTTTGGCCTCAAGAACACCTTGAATGCCGATCTGGTCATGACCCTCGACAACCATGGGTTCGCATCCAGCATGGCCGCGGCGGTTCTTCCTCCGGCAATCGCAAACTGCGGACGTGGAGACCTCGAACTGATATCGGGTTTCACCAGCGCCACCGGACCAGTCCGGCGTAAAGGATTCCTCGGAATCGTCCCCTCATACCGGGTGCCGATCCTTTACGTTCCGCTCAACCGCAACCTCCTGCAACTCGACACTGACACGATGCAGTCACGCTTTCTCGCAAAAGTCGCTCCCGGCCTGCACATCATCCACGTCGATCCTCTCGGCGGGAAATTGATCCTTTGGGACAACGGACAGCGCACCCTGTCCCTGAGAAACATGACGGATGGCGCGAAGCAGCCCGCTGGCGCCGCTGGCATCCTGAAAAGCATCAAAGTCAAGGCAGGCTACCAGATCCTGCAAAACGGGGCCCGTTTCGCGGCGATGCGAATCTCCCCTGCTGACAACAGCATCACAATCCACGAGATCCCGGCCTGGACCGGTGTGACCAAGGAGGGGGAGTATAAATTGAAATTGCCCGCGACATTCAGCGTCACACAGGCCCAGATTTGGCCCAGTTTTGACCGGAAGATCGCGCTCATCACCGCGAAGACCGATGACGTGCGTCGCCGCTGGCAGAAAGTCTTCTTGTACGACTACAGCGACGGACGGCTCGTGCATGAATTCGCGGCAAAAGGAACCGACTATTTCGGTGAAGTCGGAATCTCACCAAACACAAAATCGATCGTTGTGGTCGGCATGAACGGCAGCCAATCGGTCGCCGACAAAGTGATCATCAGGGATCTGTCGAAAGAGACCACACGCGAGGTCAAGTTGACGAATCCCTGACGAATACCCGGGATTTCAATTCTGACCAGAGGCCGGCCATGTCTGGCGGCATCGGTGTCTCGACCTCAACCCCGGCGCGTGTCATGGGGTGCGTGAACCGC
>RGVZ01000087.1 GCA_010029825.1 bacterium
GATCTCGACCAGGCTCAACTGGGACATGAGCTTGTCCACCATCTGCATGAAGGGCGCGCGACCCGTGCTCATCGTGTAAAGGGCGGGAAGGGCGCGCTTGATGTCCTGCAACGGAACGTCCATGACCGCGCCGCCCCAGTAGGAACGCTTGGTCAGTGCCGGCAGGTTGCCATCGCCCGAACGGATGATCTTCTCCGGCGCGGGCTCCACAAACGGATGGAAGTAGGTCGGCTCGGAAACGGACGCGAGGACGGCCATGCGCATGTCCGCGTTGGTCTCGACCAGGCGCTGGTCGCACAAGAGCGCGCTGCGCGGAACAGCCCGCAGGATTTCCATCATCTGTTTGTCGACGAAATAGGTACACGCGCGGCCCAGGTTCTGGCCGTCTTTCGTGACCGTGAAATCGTTCATGTTGAACACGCGGTCTTTGAGGCCACGCAACGGCTGGTTGGAACGCACGTTAAGTGCTTCGTAGTTGCCCGCGACGATCAACGTCGGGATTTTCGGCACGCACTCCTCACCGTCGAGAACGACGTCGAGCAGGTGATCAAGGGATGAGTGATCGGCCTCGGTTGGAAGACCCGCCAGCACCATCGCGTTCTTTTGCGCCGATTCGTTGACGACGGTGCGGTCGAATTTGCGAAACCCGTCCTCGACGATCTTCAAGCTCTCTTCACTGAATCCGCGGCAGCCCATCGCGGCCGCCAGTACGGACCCGGAACTTGACCCGGACACCATGACGCGACCTTCGCGCATCGCGGGAAGGGCCTCGTAGGCAGCCCGCATCGCGCCGACGTCCCAGGCCATCTGCGTGCCTTTGCCCGCGAATACGAGGAGCATGCGGTCTGCACCCGTCGGGTCATTGGCCTGGCTGGTCGCGCGCAGGGACGGACTGGTGGTAACTCCAGTCGCCACGACGGCGAGCGCCGCGGCCATCGCGCTGATGATTTTCTTGCTGTTCAATTTCCGGAAGCCTTTCATTTCTGCCCCCTTTCGCCATTCGCGGCAATTGTCGACGCCGCCGGGTTCAGTTTGGTTTCGAGCATCAACCAGCCACCCGTCAGGTCCAGGCCCAGCAGTTCAAGGGAGCCAAGTTTCGCGAGATCGCCCGGCAACTGCCCGAGCGTGATTTGCTTGTCCATGCCGGAACCACTGTTGAAGTAATAATCGATCGCGCGCTTGGCCATGCGTGAGGGTTCAGACGCGGGCGGCAACGGAAGCACCTCAACCTGGCCCTGGCGTTTGACGCGGATCGTGTTGTCGCCTTCGCGCGTCACGGCAAAGCGAACTTGCGCGATGGTTCCTGGCTCGTCATGCCCGCCCGATACTTCGACCTTCGTCGCGTAAACGCGGACCGTCATGACGCCCGCGTCAAATGAGAACTCGACAGGGTTGTTTTCGCGCAGATGAATGCGGAACAGCCTGTTGCGCGGAACCGGTTCTGAAATGCCATTCATGAACGCCACGATCTCGGCAATTTCGCCGGACGTGAAATCGACGCCGCCCAGAAGTGACTGAAGGATGTGATTGATGACCACCCCGTTCAAGTGAACGGACATCGGTCCGCGTGACGGGTCCGTCAGGCGCGGGTCAGGCGTGCCAACGGCGTCCTGCGGTGCCCAGGCGGTGAGCGACGCGCCTTTTTCGCTGGTCTTGGCCAGGATATTGCCTGGCAGGCGATTTTTTTGCAGGAAACCGCGAATAAAATATTTCTTGAAGGCGACGTTCACCGGGTGAAGGATTTCCTTCGTCTTGGCGTCAGCCATCGCGTTCAGTTCTCCCGCGACGCGCATGGAGATCTGGTATTCCTGATTGGCTTTTTCCTGCATGAGCTTGCGCCACGCGGCGTTGTAGGCCAGACGGCGCTTCAAGCGTTTGAACAGGCCACCCGCCCAGACATTGACATTGTGGATCGTCATCTCGGTCCATGCCGTAGTGGTCGCGGGCGTCACCAAAATTCCGTTGTTCGCGTCCAGAAAGATCGTCTTGGTCGTGGTCGCGCGCGAGAAACTGGAAAAACTGACGTCCACGCCGATGCTCGGCGTCGGGCGGTTATACCCGACGGTGTCGGCGGTCGTTTCGGATTCAATGACAAGATCGATCGCGGCGTTGTCGTCATGCGGCCGGACGCGCAGGGTGGCATTGGCCTTGGTCAAGGTTGTGCCGCGAATGAATGTACCGGAGACCCAGTCCGCGATCGTGCGGCTGTCCTCGATCGACATGTTCAGCAGCTTGCTGATGGATTCTGCCGAGATTTTGACCGAGAGGGCGCGTTCCGTCGGGGCGTCCCCGGATGTGGCGGCCGGGGCGCTGACCGAGGCCAAAAGGCAGGTCAGCATGGCCGTCTTGATTGCGGTCAGGACCGGGTTTTTCATTAAAAACTCCAAAAAATTCTAAGAAAATACAATAAAATTCCGGAATTTTATACATGGCCGTGCCAGCTAAATCCACCGGAAAAGGAGATTTTGCCACAGATCTATAACAAAATTCAATAATTACAGTGTTTTAAGTTCATTCAGGGCCGTGCAAACAGCCTCAGCGATGGGGGGTGCGCCGGGCGTATCGGAGTGGACGCAGATCGTGTGCAGGCCCGAGAACCTGATTTCGCCGCCCTCGAGGGTGGTCACTGCGGCGCCGGACGCCAGGGCTTTGGCCTGGCGGGCCGCCACGGCCGGGTCGGTGATGAGCGCCCCGGGTATGTCCCTCGACGCCAATTTCGCCAGGTTTGTGTACGCGCGGTCGGCGTACCCCTCAAACCACACACCGATGCCCATCTCGTCGCAGGCCGACGCCAGAACGCCGCCTGGCATCGTGATCACCGTCAATCCTTTTGGAACTATTCGCGTGAAAAGTCGGGCCAGGTTCATGTCCTTGTAAAGCGCATGATACAGCGCCCCATGCGGCTTCACGTGCGTCAGGCGGATGCCTTGTGATTGCGCCAGCCTCGCGAGCCTGTTGATTTGCCCGTCCATGCACGCCAGGAATTCTTCCCGTGGCATTTCCATCGTCCTGCGCCCGAAACCATCGCGATCCGGCCACGACGGATGCGCGCCCGCCCGCAACTGAAACCGCGCCGCGAGTTCCAGGGCGGCCAGCATCGACGTCTCGTCTCCTGTGTGCCCGCCGCAAGCGATGTTGACCGAATTCACAAACGGCGCGACCGCGGCGTCATCCCAGCCCTCGCCAACGTCCGCGTTGATGTCGATGTGTCGTCTCGAATCCATGATCGACATCCTAGCGGAAACCCAAGGGAAACGGCTGTTTTTTTCAGAGAGTTCACATTTTTTGACTCAACGGCCCCGTGCGCGCGACGAAAACACGAGATGGCGAATGCTTTCGCGGGAGTAAACGGGGCACCATGCGGACCAATCACATCTTTGTTTGCCTCGCGTTGATTCATGGTGCTGTCGCGTGCAGGCACAGCGCGTCCATGATGACTTCGCCCGTCGGCGCGACGCGTGACGTTGAGGTCCCGGGCGCGGATGGAGTGCCTGCCCGTGTCATTTTCGAGGACAAGGGCAAAGTCCATGTGCGCGAATGTCCCGCCGGCACGGAAATCCCGGTCAGCGGGTCCCTCATCGCGGGGGTTTGCAACATTGACGTGAAAATTTCGCCTTTGCCAGCGTCGACATACAGGGACCGCTTGGCCAGGGCTCTCAGCGTACGGTCCAGGGAGTCCGTCGCGCGCGCCGAAATTGAGGTCGAGCGAGTCGACTTCGAGTCCAGCAAATTTCGGCGCAACCAGTTGGATATCCGTTTGAGCGGGCGCGTCGATGACGCAAGTCTCATGCCGCAAATTTCCCGGGCGGACGCGCGCGGCATGGAGCTGCGCGCGAAACTGGTGACAACGAGGTCGCGCAACGCGCAATTTGAGCGCGTCATCCGCGCCCTGAAATCGACATCGGGCAAACGGTTCTACGCGCCGGGCATCGACCAGAAGGTCGCTCTCGCCCCGTTCGAAGCCCAGGCGCAAAGGCTCAACATCATCGGCCTTGGATCTTGCGTCAGAAGAAACGCGCTCGGCATGGTGTTCTGCGATATTCCCGCTGGATCGTTCGTCATGGGATCCGCGCCGGCGGTGCCTCCGCTTGCGGAAAATCCCGAGGAACAGCCGAGGCACCTTGTCACGTTGAGCAGTGATTTTGAATTGATGGCGACCGAGGTCACCCAGGCAATGTGGGTCGCGATCATGGACAAGAACCCGTCGCGATTCGTCGCGCCGGGAAATCCAGTTGATGGCATCACGTACGAAGAGGTGACGCGCGACTTCCTGTCGCGACTCAACGCGCGTCTGGAAAGCGATGGCTACGAGTATCGATTGCCGACCGAGGCAGAGTGGGAATACGCGTGCCGTGCCGGAAAAGATGGCAATTTCGGGATTGATGGCGATCCGGGGGAATTCGCGTGGACGATGGCCAATTCAGAACGCGAGACGTCCAGGGTCGGATTGCTGAAACCAAACGCGCTTGGCCTTTTCGACATGCACGGCAATGTGCGCGAACTGGTCATGGACGAGTTCGCTTCCTACGGTCCTGAACCTGTGACGGATCCAATGGTCACGAGCGGTGATGGATACACCAGTCGTGGGGGTGGTTGGCGTGACGGCGAGGCAATGGCCCGCTGCGCGGCAAGGGGGCTCGTTGCGCCGGGCGCGCGTGACGAAAGTACTGGATTCCGTTTGGCGCGCGTGCGGAAGTAGTCATAAGGCCCTGTAATGAACAAATAAAAATGGCACCTGCGATCCTGTGCCCGGCACCGTCGAAAATACGTCATTTTTCCAATCCAAGTGCCGAAGATGATGAGGAAAGAATTTGTGTCGATGGCCGGCGCGCGACGGTTTGCCGGAGCACGACTGGCAATTCCACCAAATTGTCCCGAACCGTGCCGTGACAGTACCCACAGTTGTTCTGACAATACGATTTGCTTCGCTACCGAATGCTCGGCGAGTCCGACGCGTTTCATCGAATCAGGTATGATGTGGTCTGGCGCAAGCTAGACCAAACCGGGGAGCACGATGTCCTCTTATTAGCGGTGTGAAGATGGTGGGATTTTGGTGTAGGATGAGGCCATTCCAAGGTTTCATCCATATCGGGAAAACGAGCAGGAGAGCGCGCCATGACGCAACAGAAGACGCCGGCAAAAATTGAGAATCATGTGGGCCTCCAGGGCATCGAGTTTGTCGAGTACAGCGGCGATCATCACATGCTGGACAAGCTGTTCACTGAATTTGGATTCAGCCGTCTCATGCGCCACAAGACGCGTGCGGTGGACTACTACAACCAGAACGACATCCACTTCCTGTTTGCGCGATGGGGTGGCGGGTTGAGGATGCGCACAAGGCAGTCGAGGCCGCAGTCAAGCGCGGGGCCAAGGCTGTCAAGGGCGACTATGTTTACGCGGATGGCGCACCGGTACCGGCCATCGAGGGGATCGGTGGCAGCCTGATCTACTTCATCGATCGCTGGAAGGACGCCGGGAAATATGAACGCCTTGGCTTTGTCGCGCATTCCAAGCCGAACAAGGTGAAGGAAAAAGGATTCATGGTCATCGACCACCTGACCAATAATGTCGAGCAGGGGACGATGAAGCAGTGGTCAGACTTCTACCAGCGCGTGTTCGGTTTTTACGAAGTGCGTTACTTCGACATCCGTGGTGAGAAGACGGGTCTGACTTCGTACGCGTTGCGTTCGCCAGACGGGAGTTTCTGCATCCCGATCAACGAGGGGACCGAGAGCAAATCCCAGATCAACGAGTATCTCGAGGAATACAAAGGTCCGGGTGTGCAGCATCTGGCTTTTGCCACCAGGAATATTGTCGATAGTTTGAAAGCGATGAAGGGAACATCGATCCAGACTCTGGACATCGATGACGAATACTACAAGGAAGTCTTCCACCGGGTCCCGAACGTTACTGAGAACCACAAGGAACTCCAGGACCTGAATATCCTCATCGATGGCGACGATGAAGGTTACTTGTTGCAGATTTTTACCAGGAACATCATCGGTCCGATTTTTATCGAGATCATCCAGCGCAAGAATCACTTGTCATTTGGCGAGGGGAATTTTGGCGCGCTGTTCCGTTCGATTGAGCGAGATCAGCAGAAGCGCGGGTATTTGAAGTAAGAGAGGATTCTTCGGGCTTCGCCCTCAGAATGACGGGGTGTCGTCATCCTGAGCCGAAGGCGAAGGATCTTCTACGGGAGAAGGATCCGGGTTGCGACCGTCAGGAACGGGATGAGCAGCAGGGTCCGCACGATGAACAGGGCGATCAAGTGGTGCAACCGGGCCGGAATGGCCCGGAATACTTCCATCAGCACCGGAACCACCGACGAAAAGAAAAGCAGTTGCGAGATGCTCATGACGCAGATGAAAAATCGCGTCTGCATCGAGGCGTCTTTCACCAGCAACGATGGTACGTAGACTTCCGTGAAGCCGGCCATGATGGCAGGGGCGAGGCGTTCTGGTTCGGGGGCTCCGATCCAGCGCAGGGGTTCGACGAGGGGCAACCCTAGCCAGTGAAAGGTGTTGGTGTGATGGGCGATCAAGAGGGCAATCGTGCCGATGCCGACGATGCTGCCCAGGATGGTCGCGCTGATCTGGACGCCTTCGACAAGGGATTCGCAGAAGATCTGGAACAGGGGAGGGGCCTTTGAGGCTCGCACAAGGGCATCGTGCAGGCCTTCGCGGGCGAGGGCTGCGAGGCCTTTGCGATCGTCGGGCTCCGGGGCCGGGGTGGTGGTGTAAGTGTCGGGGATGGCGGTTATCGGCCAAAGGCGCACCAGGATCGCGGCCAAACCGTAAACGGCGAGGAAGTAGGTCACGAAGACTTGACTGAACAGATGAAGAATATCCAGCGTCGAGGCAATGACAGCGACAAATCCGATGCTGATCGTGCAAAAACAAGTCGCGACAGTGAACGTCTGGCGGCGGGTATATAGTCCCTGGTCCATGAGCTTGCGCGTGAAATAGAACCCGACCGCATAGGGGCCGAGCCATGACATCAGGTCATCCAGGGCCGACCTGCCGGGCAGTTTGAACAGCGGGCGCATGACGGGGCGCATCAACGCGCCGAAAAATTCCAGGGCCCCATAGTGCAGCAACAGGGCGACCGTCATTGCGCCAACGGGAACGATGATACCGACGGTGAGGCCAAGCTTACCCCACATGACGCCTTTGACGTCGGGGCCGAGCAGGATTTGTGGCGCGAATTCATAGGCCATCGAGAGGGCAAGGAGTCCGCCGAGGATTCTGGTGATGGCCATGAACCTTGAGGTGCCGAGAAAATGGAACCATGGCTGTGGAGCGTTCTCGCGTGGACGATGGAACAGCAGGAAGATGGATCCGATAATTCCGCCGGCGAAAAGGGCTGTGGCCCAAAGTTTCGTCGCCAGTGGAAAATGAGTGGTGATGAAACTGGTCAGCACATCAAAGGGGATGGTGCTGCGGTTGCCGACATGGACGGGCAGCAGGAAAAATCCGAGGCCAACGATGGTTGAAGTCAAGAACGCCAGGAATTCGCGATGGGAGTTTCTTTGATGTTTCATGGGAAATCATTTTTTCATGTTTTGATCGCCCTTGGTACTGCATTAAAACTGCCCCTAACCGCTATTGATCGGAGCTCAGCAAGCTCCGGCAATTCTTCGTTTTTCGCAGAAATTTGCGCAAACCCGCGCGCCAAATCGCAGATGTCACTTCATGACATGCGGCCCTGAGACGTAGTTTCGCCGCCATGAGCTGGCGCGTTCCATGTCCGACGCCGGATCCAGCGTTTCTTGTGCAGGCTCTGCAAAAAATCATTTTCCTCGCTGACGCATAAACCCGTCTGGCGGCAGCAAAAACCCTACGTCAATCAGGAGCTCACTTTTCTTCTGTGTTCGGGGCTGTCTCAAAGGCGAGCGGCAAGGCATCTGAGGATCGATCCGAAAACTGTCGCGCGCCGGCTTGTCACTTTGGGCGAGTTGGCGAGAAAGGCGAACCAAAAACACCTGGACTCTCGGCCCCCTGTGGAGCGGGCCTGCTTTGACGACATGGAGTCGTCGATTCATACCAAACTAAAGCCGGTTTCGATCCCCATGGTGGTAGAGAAAATACGGGCCCAGAAAGGACGAGCGCCGGGAGGCCCGGCTGGAGGTCCTCAGGACTCTTGGGCGCGTTGCGGCGCTGGGCCTCGTCGTGACATCGGACAAGTGCCCGCATTATCCCGCGTTGATCAAGCTCGCCCTGCCGGACGCGAAGCATGTCGTCGTAAAAGGTCGGCGGGGCTGTGTCGCCGGCCAGGGGGAACTAAAAAAAATCGGATTTGATCCACTCTTTTCATTCAATCACACTGCGGCGATGGCCCGCGCGAACATCAACCGCCTGATCCGGAAAACATGGTGCATCAGTAAACGCACGGATCGGCTGCAAGACCACTGGGATCTATACAAATGGTTTCACAATCATTATTTGCTGAAAAATCCGGCGAATAAAAAACCACCTGGAAAGGTCCCGCGGCTCAAACTTCTGGCCGCATGATCCACAATGGGTGGGGGCAGTTTAAGCAACCTTACATCGTGAGGTGAAAGACCCCCGCCAACCCGCCCAGCGTCGCGCCGTATACGATATGGGCGAGCAAATGGACCAACGCCACATTGATTCCAGCAACACGAAATTGCTCCAGGGGATGGTGTTCCGCCACAAAGACCACCAGCGCTGTGGATATCACCAAACCCTGCGCAAGGCCGCAAAACGCCCCAAGTTGTACGTGACGCAGGACTCCGGCGCCCGAAATTTCAGGGAACATGCTCCAGACGAAAACATAAAAAAGCGCGAAGATCACACCACTCGTCAAATGAATGGCCAGCCCGGGTATCATCGAATTGTCGTATTTCCGGGTGATGACACTGCCCAAGGCCCTCACCATGTCACCGTTGGCGAAACCTTGCCAATGACATGCGTACAGCGACAACGTCATTAAACCTGTGGCAAGCAAACCGGCCAGGACAGTCATCACCAAGTTACTCATGCGTTGCCTCGTAAGGGTCAAGTTGAGGGAGTGTTTGACGGGAATTATAACCGAGTGTCATTTAAAAACAATCCGCTGGACTCGGATTCTTCATACAGACGTAATGGAGCCGTTTTGTTACGAAAAAGGCGCGGGATCACTGAAAGTGTTCCCACGCCCCGCCTGAACAACTGTCACACTTTAGTCGTAAGCACTCCAAGGAGCATCGACGTAAGGAAACTTGGTAGCGTCGTAAATGCCTGTCCCACCTGTCGTTGGTGTATCGGCTCCAGCAAAGCTATCGAGCAAGCAATTGATCGGCACTGCCGCGGAACGGTTTGCAACCGTGTGATTGGTAAAGCCCGCAGCAGCGAGGTCTACCTGACCATCCAGCGCCGTCACGCCCGTCCCTTCAAGAGTCTTGCACTCCGCAAGGAACGTCAGCGCGGTCTTGACCACGTTGTTGGTCAGGGTTCGGCCGTTGAGCGGCCATGCTTCCGCTGCAAACCCGCGGTTGACCCTGATCATGTCGCCGGCGCCGGTCGCGCCGGGGTACTTGGATATCCCGTCGATACCTGTCACGAAAACGGTGACAAGGTCGGTGCGGCCGGTGGTGGAAATATTTGTGATTCCGCCGTTGACCGTGCTGCCTCCGGTGCCGTACAGCGCGTTCAAGAGGACTGCAAGCTGGGGATCCGTCACGTACGAAGCGAAGTTGGCAGCATCGTCCTTGGGTTCGGTCGCGTTGAACTTGTCCTTGTCCTTGAAACCGATCACGGCCTCGTTGACCAGAGGATTGCCAAGGCGCGACACCTGAACGTACCCGCCCCCATTGACCGGGTTCTTGCCCTTGAGTCCACGCACTGTTCCCTGGGGGCGGCTGGTCGTTGCCCACACGCCAAAAAATGGCTTCGACGAATCCGGGATCAGCTCAGTCACCGGAACTTCAATGACGATCGAGAGGACGTTAGAATTCGCGAGCGAGTCTTTGGCACCAGAGGGCAAACCAAGAACCCCCGGGCGGACATTGATCGCGCTGAATACTCCACCAAGGTCCACCGAGAAGGGATCGTTACGCGGTCCCGCGAACAACTTGTACCCGCCCGCGGTCGCCACCACGGCGTTGTCCGCGAGGGTCTTGTAAGCGGTATATTTCTGCGCGCTCGAATTGCTGACCGCGCCGTCGGTCACGCCAGGACCAACCCGGGGCGGCGCAACCGGGAAGTCTGCCATGTCGGTCGGAGTGATCTTCGTGGCCACGCCTTTGCGGCGCCCGCCGGTCACCTTGGTCACCGAATATGTCTGGCGCAGGGGCAAGGAACCAAGGGCATCACCGAATTGGATGTACTTCTTGGAGCTGCTGTCCCATGTCACAGCGGGAAGAAACCCGATGACGTTCTTGTTGGTATCGGACGTCTTGTCGTTATGCGTCGTGAATTGGAACTGGTACGTAACATCTTCAACGGCATCCCCGTTGTTATCAATGTGCAGTTCGTACAGGACATCGTCATCAAACCGGTACCAGTTTGGCGCCGCTGCCGGCACGTAGGCCGGCGAGACGTTCATGACGAATGCCTGGTGTGTATCCCCGCGCTCGCCCTTGAAAGTGTACAAATCGGTAATATCGGCCGCAGGATCGTTGGCGAGACCCGGAGCCTCCCTGTGGCTGGAGGCAACCGCATTGGAGCCCGCCATCGCCAGTCCGGCAATGATTGACGCCGACAGTCTTTTGCGCAGCAATTTCATCTTTGTCCGTCCTTCTTGAGATTAGGATTTTTATAGTCCAACGTGCGACACGAAATCAGTTGATGTCCGCAGGCTCCCGCGTCGTGGAAACCCCTTCGGCAAAACCCGAGTCTGCGAGTCCGCTACACACCGCTGACAGCGCGTCCAACTTCAGGCGGGCGGACATCCAGCCAACAAACTCAGCGATCTCTCCCGGCGGGAGGTTGAAGCAATTGTTGAGAAATTCGACGGCTCCGCGGCCCGGCGCAAAAATAGAGCCCCGATCTGAGAAGTCGGGCAAGAAGTCTCGCGTTCCATTTCCCTTGCCGCAATTCGTCAGATACCCGATTGAGGCGCAAAGGACCGTCAGGGCAACAATTCGCAGTTTCTTTCTCAGGTCACGCGTCATGCTGATTTTTCTCCTGATGTTTGGGATTCAACTTGGTGTCTGGTCACCTAAATGCGGATACCACCGGACAATCCAAACGCGAACGTTGAGGTCTTGTACTCGGGTTTCGTACCCGCTGCCTTTTCGGTTTCCATGCCGTAATCAAAGTCGATACCGGCGAAGGATGGCATCGTACCCGGCAACTCGATTCTCGATCCCGCCCGCAGTTTCCAGAAACTGCCGGACTGGTCGCCAAGAGAACTGCTTCCCATGGACATGCCGACCGCGGGCGCCAGGCGCCACGTGTCCCAGGTCGTTTCCGTT
This sequence comes from bacterium, assembly GCA_010029825.1. Classification (GTDB taxonomy): domain Bacteria; phylum Bdellovibrionota_B; class Oligoflexia; order Oligoflexales; family RGVZ01; genus RGVZ01. The sequence continues at coordinate 11,420 of RGVZ01000087.1, forward strand.
TGCAACAGAATGCCGTAGGCGCCGGATTTCAAGTCACCGGTGGTGTACCCGTCAGACGAGGATCTCAGTGTCAAATCGACCCGGTAAGGCATCGATCCGCCTTTCACGGCATAGTATACGGAACCTGTTTGTGCCTTGTGGTCGACGTCTGCCTGACCGTCTTCCTTTATCTTGCCCGCAAGACCCGGCGAGACGCTGACTCCCGCAACGTAACTTGCGTCGGCACGGGAAACATCCAGCAACACCCCGTTTTCTGTCATCCGCACTGGATCATGTGGTGCCTCGGAACCCGCGATCGTCACAACCCGCTCGGTGACTTGCCTGGAAACCTGGAATCCCAGAGCCGCAGTGACCGAATTTGTCCCGCCGAGAAGAAAAGGAGTTGCGGCGTAACCTGAAGAGGTTGATCCGATTTTGTCCTCGTCCTTGGACCCGGTGGACGTCGTCGAAATGTCAGCCTTGGAACTCGCTGCCGCGCTCTGGTACTTCAATACCAATCCCCCGCCGATCGAACCCGTCGAATAGCCAGCCTGGCTATCGAAGGTATACTCACGAGCCGTGTGCTTCATCTCAACAGACTCGTTTGCCGAGCCTCCACTGATTTTCAGCGCGCCCATCGTGGAACCGACAGAGACTTCGGCCTTTGCTGACGTACCGTCCGTCGTGTGAAGGCCGCTGATACTGCTCTCGGACATGAGGCTCTTCGCGGACCCCATCGAGCCGGACGCCATGACTTCGCCACCAGTCCCGTTCTGGACGACCGTAACGGCGACACTCGCTCCGTCCTCTACGTTCGCGGGCAGCGGCTTCGCAAGCCGGACCAGGATACGACCACCACGCGTCAATTTTTTGACCACACCGGTACCCTCCGCGTCTTCACCGGCACGGAAAGAAACCACGGCATCTTGACGCAACCCTCCCCCTTCCTTCAAATCCAGCAGAACTACGGTGCGCTTCGGTGAAATCCGGCGCACACTTGCGTTCAAGGCCGCTCCCGGCGCTGATTCCGCCAAAGCAGCAAACGCGGCCCCACCAATGTTGAGACCTGGTGACACGAACACAGTCGCGCCTGCGGTAAACAAAATCCTGCCGGCGACCTTTGCAACCCGGTTCGAGATTCGGTATCCCATGCGGTTCCTCGTTATGGCTTGCGGATTATTGATGACCTCGACAAAATTGTGAGACGATTGGCCGAGCAAGTCAACTCACTGGAAAAAAAACTTTGATCCGTAAAAGGGGACAGACATGGGCTTCATCTTATCTGCTTTTGGAATCATTGAGAGGTCGCTGCTTGCCTCAACCAGACGCTCGCTTCTGGCCATTTCCGGCTGTGGCGTGGCGACAGTTGCCGGTGTGGGATTTGCGCCGGGGGCCTTCGACGGATCCCGCGCCTTCGCTGCGAATATTGCCGTTGAGCAAACCGCCCCCGATTTCACCCTGGTCAACCAGGACGGGAAATCTTTCAAGTTGTCCGACCGGAAGGGATCCTGGACCGTGGTCTACTTTTATCCGAAAGCAGATTCTCCTGGCTGCACGGAGCAGGCTTGCGCTTTTCGCGATGCCATCAAAAAAATCGAATCGCGTAACGCGAAGCTCGTCGGGATATCGACGGACACGCAAGCATCCCAGAAAGCATTTCACGAAAAACATCACTTGACGTTTGACTTGTTGGCAGACAGTGACGCGAAAGTTACTTCGGAATATGGCCTGAAGGTCCCGGTTCTCGGCGTTGCCCGCCGGACCACATTCATCGTTGACCCCCAGTTGAAGGTCAGGTCCATCGCGCGCGACGTGGATCCCGCCTTCGACGCTGAATGGAGCGCGGAAACCCTGGACGAGCTTCAATCCAGCGAATCGCCGGCACCCAAGGCGAAAGGCCAGAAATCATGAGCAAATCGCCAGTTTGGGCGGCTTGGGTGGCCGGACTGGTGACGGGTTCCACGGGTATATTTTTGACGGCCACCGCGTCTGCCTTCGCTGCCTCGATGGCGGCTGGCGCGGGAGCCGTCGAAGAAAATGACTCCGGGCTGGATTTGCAGGATGACACAGTGCTGGCGGTATTGCCGCCATCGCGACAAAACAAAACCTCTTCCGGGCAACTTCTCGACCAGGTTGCTGACCTGATTGCGCAGGGTATAGCGAGTGATGATGTGCGTTACTTCGGAAGGGCGGATGCCGTGCTTGCCGCGGTGGGGCGGGATGCCGTAACCGCAAGGTCTGAACGGTTCCTGCGTCTCAAAGCGCGAACCCGGGGCCTCCTGCATGATTTCGAGACTTCCCGGAACTCACTTTACGAGATCCTTCAACGGCAGCCCGGAAATGACAGCGCGCGCCGGGAACTGCTTTTCCTCGACTTGCTCCAGGGAGACTTGAACGCGGCGCAAGGTCATTGCCGGGATACCAGCGGTTTCCGGTCTGCGGTATCGCGTCAGCTATGCCTGATTCATCTGCAGATCGCGAGGGGTCAAACGGTCAAGCCCCAATCATCCAGGCTGCTCGAGGCAATTGCCGGGGGCGGCGCAGGGGCGCCAGACGCGGTCTGGGCTCAAGATCTCCTGTCGGAAGAAACCTTTGCGCGGCTGGCGATGACACGGGATGTCTCCGAAAGAACACGACTACGGGACGAGCTTCGCGCCTTCGCCAGAAAGAACCGCTCAGCTCGAGGGGACCAGATGCCGGACAAACCAAGGATGGCGTACCTTGCTGACAGGATGATTGCGGCAGGCGATTTTCCTGGCGTCATCGAGACGATCCCGCGTGACACTCGCAGTTTCCCGCTCGCGGTACGATTGGCGGTGGCCTTGAGGGCATCCCGTCCCGCGCATAACAACGCGAAACTCGAGTCATTTTGTCGCGAAATCATCGCGACGGAAAGTTCGCGCGGTTCCATCGAACACGCGCGGGAAGCCGCCATGTTTGCGCTTTTTGTGGATAAAGACCCGGCGCAGGCACTCAGGGCCGCGCGTGCGAACTGGTCGCGGCAGAAAGAATGGATCGACGCATGGTTGCTACGCAAGTCCGGGGAAGACCCCGTGACCCTGGACGCCTGGAAAAAGTCTCAAGGAGTTGTTGCCATACATGATTGACAAGATTTTACCTGCTCTGACCGCATGTGCTTTGCTGTTGAACGCCGCGGTCGCGAAAGCGCACTCCTCAAGTACGGCATGGCTGGCCCTCAAAGTTGATGATGGGCGGATTTCGGGTGCCTGGACGATCGACTTGCTGGACCTGGCCCTGGAAGCGCGGATCGACAAAAACGGGGACTCCAGAATCACCTGGGGAGAACTGAAGCAGTCCCGCGATGAGATTGGCGCTGTCGTGGCCCGCAGCATCACCGTGTCTCAAGATGGCACACCCCCATGCGTACCAGAAGTATCCGGGGTGAAAAGCAGGAATACCATTGGCCGTGCCAGTGCCATCGTCACCCTGACCGTTCCCTGCGTTTTTGAATCCAGCAAAGAACTGCGCGTGAACTACCGGTTCCTTTTCGACCGCGATTCCACCCACGCTGCGATTTTCTCAGTGGACGGGGCCTCGAAGGGAGTGTTCTCGAACAACGCCCGCGAGATTGTCATCGCACCCCGACCGGACGGCAGCTTGAAATCCGAAAAAGACCGCACGGAAAGCCGTGGCCTCGCGAGCCTGGCTGAAACTTTCAGGATTTTTCTTCGCGAGGGAGTCTGGCACATTTTCATCGGTTACGATCACGTGCTTTTTGTGCTGACGATGCTGCTTTCGGTTTTGCATCCCCTTTGGCGCACGTCAGTCCGCGAAGCTGTGAAGATCGTTACCGCCTTCACCTTAGCCCATTCCATTACGTTGTTCCTGGTGGCCACCGGACACCTGACCTTGCCGTCACGCGTTGTTGAGTCTGTGATCGCATTGTCGATCGTGATCGCCGCGTTGAACAATATGACACGGTTCCTGCCAGGTCGCGCATGGGTGCTCGCTGGTGGTTTTGGCCTGATTCACGGCTTCGGATTTGCCGGAGCTCTGGGCGAACTTGGCTTCGAGGGGAAATCAGTTCTCGTACCGGTCCTCGGCTTCAACCTGGGGGTCGAGGCAGGCCAATTGATCATCGTGACGATGATTCTTCCCGTCCTCATCTGGTCACAAGGCATCAAGGGTTTCCAGAGGTCTCTGATTCCAGCCGGGTCTTGTCTGGCCGCCATCACAGGCTGCATCTGGTTTGTGGAGCGCATGTTGGAAATTGAGATCTTCTAGGGCCTCGCGGCCACCGCACTCGTCCTGAAGCGAAGCGCACGGTTCTTTTCCCACGGTCACCGTTGTCCTACGTGTTGACACCCAATTCGAACCAAGGAGTCAGGAACCATGCGCAAGGAAGTCGCCATCATCGCCGCCATTTTTACCGCGATCGCCCTGGTCGCCAGCTGCGG
>RGVZ01000088.1 GCA_010029825.1 bacterium
AATGCTGCCGAGGTGCGGCATCCACAACTGCCGATGAAACGCGTCCCACAACCTGGGGAGCACCGCCTGGGTCGTTCGCACGTCACCCGGCCATTGCGGCGTCATCATGAGCACCCACTCGTCCTCCGTACAACTCAGCGAACCGACCCGCAACTCCCACTGAAAGACGTGGGCTTGCCGTCGAACGTGGAGATGCGTGGGCCAGTCCGCGCTCCACCACGCGCCGCGTGGGCATTGTCGGATGCGGCGATAGTAGTGGCCGTGCGGCGACGCCCACTCGTTCGTCGGCACACCTTGGTAAACGGCAATGGGCTTGCGTAGGCCCCGTCGTTGCCAGAGAGGGAGGTAGCGCGCGACGGCGCGTTGCACGTCCTCGGGTAGTCGCAAAAAGAGCGACCTTATGTCACAAGTGCCGTCGATAGTGCGCGTCATGCGATCCTTTGTCATTCCTGTCATGCACGCCGGAACGACGACACATGTTTCATTCACCTCTTTCATTCGTCATCGTTCTTTTCATAGGCGCTTCACTTTTCCAATTTCATGCGAAAGAGGTGTTTGCAAAGATCATTCACACTGGCCCACAGCGGCGCCTCGCAGGGCAGGCCGCCGACGCGTCCGTGGCGGTAAAAGAAGAGCGGAAAACTGTCCATCTCCATGCGGCGCATCACGCCAAAGGCGCGGGCCACATCGACGATCAGATTGCTCCGATCGATGCTCTGCATGTTGGCACAGTCTTGCGGGTGGTAGACGCACACGGTATCACCCGACAACATGATGTTGTCGTTTTGCGCCACGCGTTCGTGGAGGGCTTCCCACAAGAGCGAGATTTCCCGACCGCAAAAGGACATGAAGTGGTCACCCTGTCCCTTCCCAGTGAGTGGTCCAAACACGGGCGTCGAAAACATGTCCGTCACGTGACGCACGCACGTGCTGCCGTTGATGCACGCGAGCACTTTGCTGCGCTTGTCTCGCACGTTTCGCAGGAGCGGCCGCATCGAAAAGAGAATATCGCTCTGACGCGAGAGGGTAAAGACGGTGCGTGGAAACGCGCTAATCATATGCCGGGCATGCAATTGAACATGCGTAGGCGTCGGGTCGGGAATGACGCAGTTGGGTCGGAAAAACACCTGGAGCGGTCGTTCGGAAGAGGTGAAGCGACACCGCACGACACTGGTGTAACAGAGACAGCGAAACTGACGCCACCGTCGCGGTAAGATGCGTCCGCAGCGTCCGCAAAAGCGCGTGCGAAAATGACGGTGCAAACGTCGCCACACGTGGTGAGGCAACTTGGGCAGCCGCGGTGCGTAGCGCAGCACTTTGCGCTGAATGGGAAAGGGCAACTGATCCATGACGCGGTGCAGGCATTGCTGCGGGTCCAGATGTCGATTCATCATCATCGAGCCGATTTGGCACTCCCCCGGAAGGTCCTTGCGTTCTCACTTTTCACAAAAAATGAAAACGTTCGCCGTCGGCTCGAGGCGCGTTGAAACTGCGAAAGCAGGTCATGCATGACACTCAATGACACTCACTCCTGTGTTTGCCTGACATTGCATGACCAAACAGAACTCGAAACGATCATTTGGATACAACAATGTCCTCCACCACGGACCTTGTCACTACCGTCATCCGCCAGCATATCCACATCAATATCCATGCGAGCAAGACAACCGCGGCCGAGATTGTCGAAACCATGCAGAAAGCATGGTTTCCGAAGCAAACGACGACGCCTCTACCCGCCTTTTGGGCCACACACCTCACGGTGTCCGTTCTATACTTGTGGGCACGGGAGAATTGGGTGGCGCGACTGAAAGTGCACCTGTCAGATTACCTGTTCCAATTGCGTCCGCCGAGTCAGCAGGAGGAGATGCGTGCACTGGTGCGAGACATGTGCCGCGTGCTCACCGTCCACACGCGCCGCACGCGTCTCCACGTGTGGCGACCACTTCGACACTTTCTGCGCCACGTCTTGCATTGGCTGCGCGTGCGGCGCTTTCGGCACGGGTATGTCGTCCTCCATCGCCGTGGAACGAACCAGACGTCCGCCTCTCCGTTCCCTACACGCGCGAGCACACCTTTTGGACCACCGCGTTTGAAGGCCCGTTCCGTCGCGAAGCCGACGGATCCGTCCGCGTGGACCTCGACCAACTAGAGACGACAGTCACGGCCATTCGCACCTACGTCCTCTTTCAACGAGACCGCGCCGCGGGCAAGCAGCAGTGCTTGGCGCAGATGCGCGCTTGCACAACGGTCGAGGAACTGACCGAAACGATCCAGCACGTCGTCACGATCAGCGACATGTGGGATCAGGGCTGCTCCTTCTCGCTCTCCGCCGTGGTGTCGGACTACCTCCACGACTATGTCAGCCGCACGCTCCATCATCTAGACGGCAAGACGAGTTTCCAGCGACTCGACGCCTTTACCCGCACGGACCCGCTCGTCGCTGCCTATATTTGGCGAGCGAACTTTGACACGCCGCAGAAGCGTCAGCAACTCGGCATTCTGTTGAATGTGTCGAGCAAAAATAGGAACGGCTTTGTTCGATCCACAACCGTCGCCGAACTGCAACAGTGGATGAACCGCAAACTGCGCGCCACACGGACCATCTACGACGACCTACCACCAGACATGAAGGAACGCATCCAGCAGGCCGAGCGCGCCGTGGCGCGGGCCAAGCGCGGCACACCGCTCCCCGGTGGCAAGTGCTACATCAGCAGCGACGCCATCCAAGCAGCCCAAACGCAATGCGCAAACCTGTGGCGCGACGCGGACCGGTGGTTGGCGAAGCGGAACAAGTGATTGACTGTCATTATCTTTTCTGTGCTCATAAGTAGGAATGTTGTTACCATGTCAAAGGTTGCGCTCTTGTTCTTCGGTCTCACACGCTCATTGCGCTTCACGGTAGAATCCATTGAACGCAACATCTTGAACGTTTTGCGTCAACACAGTATATCCTACACCATCTACCTGCACACTTACGATCTTGAGGTGCTAACCAACCCTAGAAGTGACGAGCAACAAGTCGCACTGAACCCCGACGAATACAAACTCTTGAAACCGGACTTTGTCAAAGTGACCAAGCAGGAAGATTTTTTAAGAACGATACAGTTACATGATTACTTGAAGCACGGTGATGCGTGGGGAGAGGAAGGTCATCATTCGTCCCTCCGCAACTTGCTTTGTCAATTGAACAGTCTCAAGGAAGTCTTTACCCTGACTGGAGACACGCCTCACGACTGCTACATGCTGCTGCGACCAGATCTCGAGTATGTCAGTCCGCTGGATATCGACCATGTCCTCGACATTGTCGAAAACAGAGATCAGCCGATCGTTTACACGCCGAGTTGGGGAAAGTTTGGTGGATGCAACGACCGCTTTTGCATTGGAACGAGAGAGGCCGTTCGCAAAATCGCCATGCGCATCGATGAAGTGGCTGACCACGCGCGAGATCATCGTGTGCATTCCGAATGGTTCCTTAACTACACGCTGCGCAAGCACGGAATCGAAAATCGAGACATGCCCTGGCTCGCCCGCCGTGTGAGGGCCAATGGCAAGAAAAGTGTCGAGGACGTTCCCATGCCCGAATGACGCACGCTCACTTGTCCGCCATCTGCTGCTGCCGCATAACCAACTGCCGCTGTCGATCCGTCATGAAGCGACCGAGTGTTCGTAAGGCCGTCTGTGGTGAAATCTTGTCTCGTAGGGAGTGCGTGCCGTCTTGGTAGGTGATGTCGACGGCAAATGACGGTTTGCACCGCACTTTTACGGACGCGACGGGCACGTCTTTGAGCGTTCGATAAGTCAAACGCTTCTTTTCAATCATCTCAGTGGCCTTGCTCACGACATCGTCATACTTCTTTCCGACGCGACCCCGCGTCAAGAAGGCGCGCCGACGCGCCGCCAACACGGCCTCTGGCACGACGGGATCCGGCAGCGGTTTTCCCGTCGGCGCACGACAAATGGGGAACTTGAGGTATTTCTGTGGATTCCGCATCTTTTCCTGCTCCGTGGACGGCGCAATGTGCAGGAAGCACTTGGGGCCGTACACCGCATACAGGGTGTGAGTGCTGTCCACGCCGCTGTTTTTTGGCTCGTCGTCGTCGTCATGATTTGCTTTTTCCAACACGAGAAAAATCGAGATATGGTGAGATATCTCGATTTCCATTTCGCAAGCGAGCCAGAAGCCATCACGAGCGGCCAAAGTCGTCCTCGTAGCGCACAATGTCGTCTTCGCCAAAGTAGGTGCCCACCTGCACTTCGATCACCACCAAGTCCGTCTGGCCATCGCTGTTGTCCATGCGGTGACGCGCGCCGCGAGGCACAAACGCGCTCGTTCCGGCCGACAAGACCAAAACGTCGTCACCCACGTGCGCCGCACCCTCCCCCGACACGCACACCCAATGCTCCGCGCGATGCGCGTGCGACTGCAGACTCAACCGCTTCCCCGGTCGCACCGTGATGCGCTTCACCTTGCAGACCGGCGCATCCAACAGAACCTCAAAGGTCCCCCAGGGACGCGTCGTGCACACGTTCATGTCCGCGTATACTCTTACTCTTGCCAATGAAATTTCTTATTTCCGCAATCTATCTACAATCGCTTCGTCATGCCCTTCTTGTGGTGCGGGGCGACGTTGACGTCTATGCCACCGAGAGGCTTGCGAGGCCCGGGGCGCCGCGGGGGCGTGCGGGTGGCGGGCGGTGCGAACTGCACGGTCGGGAAGCAGGGGAGGATGTCCACGGCGACGATGCCGCGGTCCACGCGCAGAAACGTCGTGAGATGGTCGCCGTCCACATGCTTGAACGCGACAAACTGGAGGACGTGGCCGCCCATCTCGACCTGCTTCTCCACGAGCACGCGCTCGGGCACGCGGCACGCGCCGTGGACGTGCGCCACCTGCTGCACGTAAAAGGCGGCAATCGCGCCCGCGGGAAGCGACGCGCGGTCCCGGACCGAGGTCAAGAAGCCGGTGTAGGAACCGTGGCGCTTCACCTTGCCGGCGTGCGCCCGACCTTGGCGGTGCACAATCTGCTGGAACTGCTGCACCTTGAGCTGCTGCTGTGCCATTCCAAGAGATATAAGGAAATCACTTTGCTCTTGAAACGAAAAAAAAAAAATGAGACGGCGTATGTGTGAAAAGTGACGATTCCTGCGCAAGTGGTTCGTTCGCCATGACCAAGCAGCAGAATGTTGTCACACTCGTTCATTTATCTCGCCACTTCGGAGGCGTGGTGGAAAAAGCACCTCGCCAAACTCGGCTGCACGAAAGATCCGGTGTCGCGTTTGGACACTTACCTCACGGGAAGCCCACCGGGTCAGACGCCATCGCTCGACATGGAGTTCTACGCGCTCTGGGAGACCGCTGCGACGACGCGCGGTGAACTGTTGGACCTCGAAGAGCGAGTGCATGACCATTTCCACCAACATCGCCTCGTGCGTCGACGGCCGGGAGATTCGGAGTGGTTCGACTTTCGCGACGAGGAATGGAGCAAAGTGGAGGCATGGATAGATGCTCAGCCGTGGGTGAGGCGCAAAGTTCCGCTGTGCGAAATCCCACGGTTGCCGAAGCCCCTGCATCTGCGCAAGTGCTATAACAAGAATGTTGCGCACTACATCAAGGATCGCAAAGCGCGCAATGCGACGCTCTGTGCGATCCAACAACCCGTTATTGACGCGATTGCGACCTTTGTGGTCGACCCGGACCGTCGGGCAGGCTGTGTCATTGCGCCGTGCGGCGCGGGTAAAACGATGATGTGTGCCAGAGGTATTCGTGGCGTGCGCAAGTGCATCATTTGCTGCCCGTCCCGGCAGATCCAGGACCAATGGCGGGCCACACTTGTCGCCGAGCGCGTCTTTGACGAATCGCAAATCCACATCATCGGCGGCGCGGGAACGACATCCGCTTCGACTATTCGTGCCATTTTGGAACAGCATGTCGTGTGTCTCATCTCGACCTACATGTCCTCTCACCTCGTCGTGGATAGCATGCGTGCGTCCACCCAGTTGCTCGTTCTGGATGAAGCGCACCACATGGCGGGTGTCGTTGCGCCAGAGGAGACAGGGGACGGTCGCACCCGTCGTCTCCTACAGCGGGCGTGCGACCTGAGCGTCAAGCGCCTCTCGCTCACGTACACGCCGCGCTTCCTCATGAACAACGGAGATGCAAACACGGAATTCCTGACGATGGACGACGAGCGCGTGTTTGGTCAGATCATTGCCGAACTGAAGATCCGCGACCTCATCCGGAAGGGTGTGCTTCCCGACTATCGCCTCTGGCACGTACATGACCAGGCCAACCGAGGTGCTGGTATCTTGGGCAAGGCGCAATGCATATTGGAAGCGTGGGAAGAGACCGAGATGGTTCGCGACGAGGAGAAGCACATTTTGCATCATCTCATCGTCTTTGCCGCTACCACACAAGAGGCCAAGGATCTGCAGCACTTCTTTCAAGAGAACGCGACAGATACACTCGTGTTGCGTGTGCAGCAGGGAGACTATCTACCAAAGGCGATCGCCCAGTTCGAAGCTGCTCCCCGAGCCATTCTTGTCAACTGCTTCGTGCTGAACGAGGGGGTCGACATTTCCATTGCGAACGCTGTTGCCATTACCTACCCGAAGCAGTCTCGCGGACAGATTACGCAAATGATCCTTCGTGCTGGGCGTTATGAGGAAGGAAAGTCTGTCTTTCATGTCCTCATGCCGACACTGGGCGAGGAAGACTTGTCAGGAATGCAAGAAGTCTTGTCCGCGCTCGCGTCGTGCGATGATCAGATTCGTGACGAGATTTTGCTTGTTGCGAAACGAGGTGCGGCTTCTTCTGCCAACGCGGATTCTTCTTGCTCCGCCACGGGCGACACGAAGCCGCAGTGTATCATGATTGACGAGTATGAAGCAAAGCGGGAGGAGATTCAACGATGCTTCGCAAACATTCGCAAGGATATGATGGCTGTCAAGTGCACTCGACGCATCCAAGCCCTCTGTGTCGAAAAAGGTGTGGATACGAGCGTCGAGTACGAGACGGTTCTGCGCGCCACCTTTCCAGAACTGCCAGAGGATCCGCGTCCGAGTGGCAAGACGTGGTATGGCTTTTTTCACGAGGATTGTGGCCATTGTGGCCAGAAACGGATGACACCTGCTGAATTTGTCGAAATTCTGGACGCCAACCATCTGCGCCTCGGGCGCGCCTACGAAGAGTGGCGACGTGTTCAACCCACAGATGTCATGGCCAGACTTCCGTCGGCGCAGCATATCACGGACGGTTTCTTTGGTGCGGAGTTTGCGAACTTCAACGCCCTGTGCGAGAGATACAGCAAGCAGACCGTTCCGCGTGGGCGCTAGTGACGTCATATAACGTCGCACGAATGACGCAGAAATGTCGTTGGTCGACGTTGAAATCGCCGCAAAAACTGACGCCACGGGCGTAGGTGGTGAAAGGAAGCAGGACTTTCACAAACGCAACATGGCGACATCGGTTCAAACATTCAAGACGGCAGTGCTGCGCATTCGCGACACGCTGCGCAGTCCCGGTGTCGGCATTACGGGTATGGACTCGATGCGCCACATTTGTCTCTATCTCATGAGTCGGTACATGACGCGGGCAAAGGCGGCGTCGCTGGGCGTGCCGGACGCGTTTGCGTGGGAAACGCTGTTGGAAGCGGCGCGGACCAAGAATGGAGGCGTGCAAGAAGCCTTTGACTGCTTCTATCACCCGCAAGAGGATTGTCTGGTTCGTCACTTTGACCGCTTGTTCGGGACCGACAAGTTCTCGTTCGACATCAAGAGTCCGCAGAAGCACAAGGAGATTTTGGAAATCCTGGACGCTGTGGACATGACAGAGGTGGATGACGAGATGGATATTCTGGGCTGGGTGTACGAACAACACCTCCGCACTGGGTCTTCTGCCGCACGCGACTTGGGCCAGTTCTTCTCGGACCGCGCCCTCTGTCAATACATGACGGATCTCTGTAAGCCTGGATTCAAAAGTGCTGGTGTTCCAGAGTCGATCTGTGATCCCGCGATGGGAACGGCCGGGTTTCTGACGGCCTTCATCAAGCACTTCAAGAAGCATCACGCCGACAAGCCGATTGATTGGTCGGTGCAGCAGAAGGAGATTTACGGGTGCGACACGGACCCGAAAGTCGCTGGCGTCGCTCGTCTGAATCTCTTTATGGAGATGGGGGGCAACCGTGCGATGAATCTCTGGACGCGCGACTCCCTCTACGGTGGACTACCGCAGACTTTCGACGTCATTCTGGCGAACATGCCGTTCGGTCTAAAGGGCATCAAGTATGCGGACTGCTGCGAGCGCGTCAAAGCCTTAACGATTCGTGGAACCAAGTCGGAACCGCTGTTTTTGCAACTCATGATGGTATCCCTGAATGTGGGTGGGCGCTGTGCCGTCGTCGTTCCTGATGGAATGTTGATCAATCGGTCGTCCTGTCACGACGGCACGCGTAAGCACCTGTTGGATCACTTTGAACTCAGACGCGTCATCAAGATGAAAGGCAAGTTTTTCATGAACACGAGCATCCGATCCTCCGTCCTGTTCTTTGAGAAAACGGGCAAACCGACAGAGGCGGTCGAGTTCTGGGAGGCGGAAAAGGGCGAGAAGGGCGAGATTGTCGAGACAATGATCATGTCGGTTCCCCGCGCCAAGATGGATGCGTCTTGTTCCCTGGACGTGCGTTCGCACCTGGACGCGGACAAGGCAATGTCAACAGCCCACACCTACCCCATGGTGCGATTGGGAGATCTGTACGAGGTGGGAAAACTCTCCAAAACGTTCAATTCGAAAGATGTGGACAATCAAGGGGACGTTCCGTTTTTCAACGGCAAATGGAACTGTCCCGTGGGCACGCACTCGGAGCACTCGTTTGAACGCGATGGCGACTACTTTGTCATGATCAGAGGTGGCGGTGGTGATCACAGCAGCGACACTGTGGGAATGGGCAAGTTCTTCATGGTCCGTGGCAAGTGCGCTGTCACGTCTTGTAACGCGGTCTTGGTCCCCAAGACAGGAAGCACCGCTAAGCATAAGTACATTCATTATGCAGTGAGCCACAATGTGAAGGCGTTGCGTGACAAGGCAAAGTACTCTACGAACCTCGGGCACATTACTCTCCAGGACGTGTTGGACTTTGCCGTGCCTTTGCCGCCGCTCCCAATCCAGCAGGAGATCGTTCAGTCGTTGGACCGCATCTACAATCCCGAGTGGATGGCACGTGCTGATGCACGCACAATGACGGGCAAACCCACAAAACCGATCGTGGGACTGCTGCACCAGTCGACACAACTGGTGGCGGATGTCCGGGCATACATGGCGTCCATTGCGAAGGCGTCCTCGCGAACAGCGCCACGTCTCGCCTTGGGGGATGTTTGCGCCGTCGCGTTCGGCGAGCGCATCACGCAAAGGGAGCACGAGGGCACCATGTACCCCGTATACGGGGGCGGTGAGTCGACCTTTCGCACGAACCGATTCAATCGCGAAGGCGCAACTTGCAAAGTTGCTCGGTTTGCGGTATCCGAAAAGACAATGGTGCTCATGATTCGTGGAAAGTACTGGTGTCTCGACTCAGGCTTTACCGTGTCGAGCAAGGACAAAGACCGTGTCCTCGATGAGTACATGTGGTGGGTTCTCTGGGCCAACCAGTCGACAATCGCCACATGCTCGACGGGTTCTTGTCAGAAGAACATCAACATGGACATGTTCTATTCGCTACAGTTCGGATTTCCTCCCCTGGACGTGCAGAAACGCGTGGTAGAGAAGATGAAGATGCTCGAATCCCAAGTGGAGGCCTTGCAAGGGCTCCGAGATCAGTTGGGAGACAACGCCCGTTTCATCCTGGAGTCGCACCTCGGATTCTCCCGATAGAAACGGCACGGCAGATGCGCGCGCGAGTCGCCACGTCCTAGATCGGTCCGTAGTTACAGATCGCATTTTCGTCCCACAGAATTCGCACGAACGAAACGCATGCGTTCGACGCGGTGACTCGCACACCCGATCAGAGAGGCGCAACATGGAAAGAAGGAAAAGGACTCGAATCGATCTTGGAGATGCCATTTTCATTCTTTGCCGTCTGTTTGCATCGTTCAAGTCAGAGACCAAAGAGAACCGTCTTCATGTAGGTCGTGTAGTAGAGCCGGCGACGCTCGTCCACCTTGTCCTTCTTGCGCTGGTTGTGCGCGGCCCACAAGGGCGAGAGGTTGCGGTAGTGCCAGCACAAGGCGCTCTGCAACGGACAGGTCAGCGTCCAGGAGCAGCAGGGAACGACGTAGTTGGCCCAACTCATGCCGATCTCGAACCGACCTTCCAGATAGCACTTCAGTTGGGTCATGGTCGTGCCGATCATGGCGACCGTTCGCTGATCCTTCTTGACGCCTGTTCGGAGGGCCGCGTTCAGTTCCGTGCGAATGCGCCGGCTCATGTTCTCCTTAAGCACATACTCGACGTCGTTTTGCCGTTTGACCTTTTTCCATTGCCGGTGGTACGCATTCACGCGATCTCGATTCTTTTCGTTGTGCTGTTGTCGACGCTCTCTGTAGCGCTTGGGGTAGAGTTCACGGTATTTTTGACTTCTCAAACGATTCTCCTCCTTGTGTTCCGCATAGTACGCTTTCGCGTACGCCTTGCGTTGTTCCGTCTTGTTGTATTCGCGGTAGTAGTCCGGGTTCTTGGCTCGCCACTTCAACTGTGCTTTTCGGTTCCCCTCGGCGTTCTTCTTGTTGCGCTCGCGGTGGCAATCCTTGCAGCGGCTCTCCTTGCCCTTCCGGTAGCGCTTGTTGTTGCTGAATGCGGACAAGGGCTTGACCACACCGCACCCGAGACACGACTTGCTACTAATCGTCGTCGTCGTCGCCTCTGCCGAATCCGCCGTATGCGTGGTCGCCGCCGAATCCGCCATCTACTTCTTCTGTCGATGAGACGTCGTTCCTTGTGGCGCTGGCGTCGGAATTTGCCGCTCAATTTTTTTCTGCGTATACCAGGAGAGACAGCGCGCGCGAGAATAAATAATATCGTTCGCCACGTAAAGAGGAAATAAACTGACTTAAAGAGATGCAATTGTTCGTCCGCACTTTGGTTGGTCGTACCATCACGTTGGACGTGGAGCCGTCGGACACGATCGAGAGCGTCAAGCAAAAGATTCAAGACAAGGAGGGAATTCCGCCTAGAAGATGAACGTTGGGCGCAAAAGTGGGCCTGAAAGGGCCTGCTAGTCCGCCCGGGAGGGCGGGCGAGACCCCTTATAATGTTCGGGGAACCCCTAAAGCCCCCGCTACCAAGTTCGCGCGGCGACGCGCGGATGGCCGAGTTAACAGCCCTGGGTATGGTAACAACGCGGGGGATGCGTTTTTCGCTGCCGAAAAACGAAATGGGCAATCCGCGGGTAAAGGCTCTCCCCGAGAGCCTCCCTCAACGACCGCACGGGGGTCGGCTGCCGATTCTCGACGAGAAGAGGCGGCTTAAGATACAGTCTGGCCCTCACCGAAAGGTGGGGGGCGTCGCTGGCCGGACCAGCAGCGACTCATCTTTGCCGGAAAGCAGCTGGAGGACGGAAGAACGCTGGCGGACTACAATATCCAGAAAGAGTCAACTTGAAAGGATGAACGATGCACTCGAGTTGATCGAGTGCATCATCGTTCAGCCAGGGGTTGGAAAAGCGACCTGCCAGTCCGAGAGGGTTGGGGAAACAGTTGCGCCGTTCGGCCAGTCGCTAGTCGTTGACGCGTAATGCGAACGCGTAATGCGAACGCGTAATGCAAACGCGTAATGCAAACGCGTGTTGCGAACGCGAGACGGCGAGATACCTTAGAATGTTCGGGAACCCCCTAAAGTCCTCGCTACCAAGCAACTGCGGAAACGCAGGTTGTGGCCGGGTTAGCAGCCCTGGGTAGGGTAACAACGCGAGGAATGCGTTTTCCGGGCGCCGGCAAACAAAATGGGCAATCCGCGGGTAAAGTTCCTACGTCTCGATCGCGGCAAGAGATACGGAACTCCCTCAACGACCGCACGGGTATCGGTCTGCCATGACGGTCTAGCCAACCGGAGCAGGCTTAAGATACAGTCTACCCCTCGCCGAAAGGCCAGGGACAGGTGGTGCTGCACCTGGTACTCAGACTACGATAAGAACAAAGTGATGTGGAGAATTCGTATAACAAAAGTGATTTAACTTGAAGAGATTCAGAATCAAATGTCAACTGATTCTGAATACGGTATCGACGTTCATGGAGACGACAACAGCAACCGAGAACGCCTTGACTGCGGCGT
Source organism: bacterium (assembly GCA_010029825.1). Taxonomy (GTDB): domain Bacteria; phylum Bdellovibrionota_B; class Oligoflexia; order Oligoflexales; family RGVZ01; genus RGVZ01. The sequence goes on from RGVZ01000088.1 coordinate 12,261, forward strand.
CTGTCAAGAAGTGCAAGAAATGCGAGGTGGAGAAGGGTGTCGTCGAGTTTTCGCATCACTCGGGCACGCGCGACAAGTTGGATCCGCGATGCAAGGCGTGCGTGCGACTCGTCCGTAAGAACGAGGATCGCGTCTTGAAGCCTCGTGAATTGGACGTCATGCCTACGGACGCGACATGTCGCGAGTGGCAAGGCGGCAAGAAGAAGGGCACGATCATCAACAAGGGCGATGGGCTCTTCATGGCGCGTGTGGTCAACAAGAAGAACCGATCGTTCCGTTTGCGCGACTATGACATGGACGAGAGCCGTCTGAAGCATGCGGCAAACTCGTTTCTGTATGAAACGTCCTTGGAACTGGGCCTTACCTCCAATCGTTACAAGATCATCTTTGATGAAGCAGGTCCAACTCCGCAATACTTGCTTGTTGAACTGTCGAAGAATTTCGTCATGTTGTGCGACTACGACCAACTGGACTTTGTCAAGAGTCATCATCTGTGCGTTTCCGTGTCTGGTGGTAAGAACCCACACAAATCTCATTACGCCGTGTACCTCGCAGAGGACGGTAAGATGTCAACGTTCCACAAAGCCATTACAGGGTTCGAGATGACCGACCATATCAATCGCTACCCTATGGACAACCGCCGATGTAACCTACGAGAGACCAATGCTACTGACAACAACGGCAATCGTACGAACTACTGTCAACCCACGGAACAAATAAACACGAGCGTGGACTTTGATGCACAGCGTGAAGTGTGGAACGCTCGGGCGGAAGTGAATGGGAAAACGAAGCAAGTGACGTTTTCGTTAAAGACCTATAGTTATGAAGAAGGGAAATTGCGCGCCCACAAATGGGTGCAAGAAATGAGTGACAAGTCCACCACGCACCCCATGACTGGGGTGGTTTTTGACGGAGTGAATATGGTCTTTCGAAGTCGCATTCGTGTCGGCGACCAGCAATTGGAACGACGATTCTCGGTAACCAAGCTTGGGCACGACACTGCGCGTGAGATGGCCGTCGCCTGGCGCACCGACATGGCGAAAGCCACGGATAATCATGTCTCGCGACCCGATGAGATTCCAGTGCACAGTCACCCTGACTATCCGCACTTGCGGTCCGACTTCGAGCGCATTATGCTGGCACATGCCGGTGGCCTGCAATGGAAATCGTAGACGGCGGTGCCACGCGCAGCGGATCATCACGATCGGATAGAACGAGAGGTAAAAACTGATCCTGCTGCGTCAGAGAATGTTCGACAGAACGCATGAAATGCATGAATCATGAAAGACATGGATAACTACGCAAACGGCGTCGTCGACGTGTGCACGCGCTTCCAGTCGCTTCCGGTGGATATCCAGCGCGTCGTCGCGCGCTTCCTACCGCTCTGGCAGCGACGCGGCCTGCGACGCCCTCCCGGAATGCCAGGAAAGCAGCGCTACTACACGACGGTTCGCAAGTGTCCTCCTGGCGCGCGGTTCGTCGACACGTGGCTGAGGTGCTTTACGTTCCGACGCCAAACGCACTTCTTTCAGTGGGAAGTACGCGTCGCCGGCATGAGCGAGAGGGGGGACGAATGGATCATCAAGATGCAGCCGCAGTGGAATCTAGAGGACGCGACGCATCATCGGGCCGTGTTGCAGCACATTTGCCATCGGCTCTCATGGACGACGGTGGAAGCGCAGCTCTTTTTCGAACAGGCACGGTCCGTCGACTTGCATCACGTGTGGTTCAATAGGGAGGAACTGTTCTTGCAATTCGAGCTCGCGGTGGAGCGGCACGACATCGACGCCCCTCCGACGCGGCAGCACTGCGCCGAGGACTTGATGCGTTACGTCCGTCGTTTGGACCAAGTCATGCACGAGGAGGCCATGGCGTATCGCAACGGAAGAAGGAGAAGCAGCAAGTGAAGAAAACAAACAACAAGTTTGCGCACGCGTGTGCTGTTTTTTGCCTCTCATTTCCTTTCTTTGTTTGGAAGACGCTTCGGTCGTCATTTCTGCATTGCGCTTTCGGCGACCATGGACAACTGCTTGATGTACTTGACAAAGGCCTCGGCACAGGCCTGACGCGTCGGCGCCGACGTCGAACTCGGTCGCGTCACGCAAAACTCGAGTCTGAGGAGCGTTTGCTTGGGGAACTTGAACGGGTAGTAGGTCATGGTCGTCGCTCGGAGAAGGGCGATAAAGGGCGCAGGCGGCACACTTTCGTAAAAGAGAGGTCGACGGCTCAGTAGGGTCTTGACGTCATCCTCTTGATGATCCCGATGCGCGCGCACTTTGATGACCCAGAACTGCACTCGATGTTCCTGAATGGACCAATCCATCGTAAGTTCCCACCGGAAGAAGTGATGCTGGCGCCGATAATAGATGGATTCCGGATAACTGCGCTTCCACGTGGCGCCTCTCGGACAATGACGAATCGTGTGATAGTATCGGTGCTCGTTATTTTTCGGTAGACGTGGTGGACACGTCATACCGCACCGCTCCCACAGGGCCAGAAAGGTCTTGACATGTCGACGGAGGTCGTCCGGAAGGGCGCGGTAGAGACGGATGACGTCATTCATACTGTTCTATGACAAACACGCAACCAAATCAATGTCGTTCGTCACGCTGTCATGGGATCATTGATTGTCGTGTTTGTCGGTGCATCATGTGATTCATGTCATTTTTGACGATGCGCATCTCCACCGCTCGAACCGAGCATTGAGCGTTGGGCATTGAGCATTGAGCATTGAGCATTGAGCATTGAGCATTGAGCATTGAGCATTGAGCATTGAGCATTATTGAGCATTGAGGCAAGAGGTAGTGGAAAAAAAAGAGAATTGCGTGTTTTGTGTCCTTTCCTCTTGTCATTCTTCGTTCGTTATCGTCGTTTGCTATGCTGCCTACATCTTTTCTCTACGACTTGGAACGATCAGAGCATCATGGTCTTGGCGTTGCTGTTGAAGGCGCTGTTGAGTTCCATGACGGACAGGTTGGCGCGCTCGCGGTGCTTCTCCATTTCGCGGATGAGGTTGCGAATCGTCTCCCGACTCTCGTTCGACGGCGTGGTCTTGTGCACGATCAGGTGATTCAGAATGACGCGCATGGTGTCGCTCTGAATGGCAACGTAGGTGCGCACAATCTGCTCATACTCGGCCATCTTCTCAAAGTCCTTGGTGACGCGGTGCACGGCGGTGCGAAACTTGTCGGCAGAGATGCTGTTGCTGAGGAACTCGACGCGCAGGCGCGCAATCTGGCCGCGCAGCGACTGGACGCCGGTGCGCGGATACTTGGTCGCCAACTGCGTCAGACTGACTTCGCGGTGGTGCAGCACGACGCGGTGGAACACGCGTATCGACTCAATGTCGGAACCCGGCACGTTCTTGAGCCCGATCATGGCGTTGCGCAACTCAATCACCGACGGCAAG
>RGVZ01000089.1 GCA_010029825.1 bacterium
GCGAAGGACAGCGAGCAACTCGAGCCCGGCAGCCCAGAGGACAGCCTGGAAATCATCATCCGCTAAGGTGGGTATTGACGGGCCCTAGGGGTGCTGGCCACGCACGCTGAGATGATCTCAGGCGCGGTTTCTGCGTTTAAGGTTTACCTACTACTAGGTCGTTGATCAGCCCGAGCTTAGCTGCTGCTGCACGGTGGCGTGCCTGCAACTATGGTGGGGTTAACCCGTTACCAAAAACCCTTAACAGGCTTCGGTTCTGAAATTCTGCGGCTGCCCCCATGCTGACGATCAGCCTTTGCGGCAATCGGGCGATCGCTGCAAAGCTTGTCGGCAACCTCTGTAAGCTTTGTCAGCGCTGCGTCAAACAGCATTATCTCCTTAGGTGATAGGGCCTTGAGGATCATGTTGTTGAGCTCAACCGACTGCGGGAAAAGCTCTGCGTAGATTTCTTCACCGCGTTTGGTAATTGCTATGCGAGCGCGCCGCTTGTCTTCAGATACGCCCTCGCGAACAAGCAATTTTTTCCTCACAAGATCCGTGATGTAGCGCGACACACGGGGGCGGTCAAGATGTGCCCGTTCGGCAAGTTCTGAAGGCGACATGGTGCCGTGGGTTGCCAGTATCGAGATCATCCGCCATTCGCGTCGCGTGATTCCGTAGCACCCCTCGCACAGCAGGGTGACCATAGCGCCGCTACTGGCCATAAGGCGATTTAGCCGATAGTTGAGCAGATCGTTGACGGTAATGGGTTTTGACAATGACATGAATTCAAGGCAAGTGTCATCAGTTTGCATTATGCAAAGATAGTTGTATAGAAGAATTACCGCCTCAAGCTATAAGCTGCGTTCAAATACCCCTCTAAAAGAGCTTTTAATGATCACCCCGCAATTTTCTCCTGGACGATCTACCGGGTGTCCAAATAAGCTTGCGCACTTTTGCGCAGTTCGGGTTAAATCAAGGGCTAGCCGCCCACCCTTTCAAAGGCGCGGCATGCAAGGAGATAAACATGGACATTAAGCAAGGAAACACTGTCAAGGGGCAGTTTGTTGTGAACACGCACGGACGTTTACAGGAATGGATCGCCGACGCCAAGGGGTATTTCCGACTCGAAGGCCTAGATTACAAGCTGACCCCGCATTCGCTGCTAAGCAAGATGGCGGTAGACAAGACGGCTACTATGACGAGTGACAGCGTGCCAGATAATCTACAAGGCGCTTACCAGAGCTATGAGCAAGGGCGCGATGCCTCGGTCAGTTGCGCCTGCCATTGGACGGTCAACATGGCGGCCTCTGCTCAACATGGCCAACTCTGGGGCGAGGCCTATTCGATTTCGCCGTGCGGAATTTTTGTTCCTGAAAATTCTCCGATTCGCAAACCTGAAGACTTGGCAGGCATTGACGTACACGTCGGCTATCAATCGGGAAGCCACTACACCACCATCCAAGGCTTGGAAGTTTTTATGCCCGCCAACCAGATCAAGCTTAAATTCGGCGGCAGTCCCTCCGACCGTGTCGATCAGCTGTTGAATGGCCTAGCACCTGCGGCAACTCTGTTCGGCATGCAATACTACATCTTGGAGCAGCTGGGATTCCGAAAAATTCTGGATGTGACTTTTATGATTGCCGCTATGATTCCGCCCAGCGTGGATCTCGAGGATGTGCGTAAGTATTATCGTGCGCTACGACGCGCGCAAGCTGACATTGATCAAATGCATCAGTCCTACACGCATTTTTATTCTAATGAACTGCCCCAGCGGCACGCAAATCTCGTGGATGTGCGCCGCTTCGGTCCTGGCGAGCGCATTGTGTTCGAGCCCTACACCCGAGAGTTGTACGAAAGCACCCACAAATGGGTGGAAGAACGCAACATTTTCCAGCCCGAGAAAGCCAGCGTCTGCAACTACGAAGATGCGGTCGCCTGCGCTGTCTGATTTTCCGGGATTCCAGCCCCGGTCGTACCAAGCCGTCGAGGTCTAACGCAGGAGATAACCATGCAAGGTTCCAATATCTTTCAGGCTCGCCGCAGCTTGCTCGCTGGCGCTGGCCTGGCCGTGGCTGCGGCCCTCGTCGTTCCCCCCGCTGCATTGGCCCAGCTCGACACCTGGCCGACCCAGCCAGTACGGTTAGTCGTTAATTTTCCGCCGGGCAGTTCGCCCGACGTGCTTGCACGCGCGATGGCGCTACCCTTGCAGCAGGCTCTCGGCCAGACCGTTTTAGTGGAAAACCGGGCTGGGGCCACCGGCATTATTGGCGCCGAGATGGTGGTCAAAGCGCCCGCCGATGGATACACATTGCTGATGACCGCGGGAAGCACCATCACCACTAGTCCGTTCATGTATCCCAAAATTCCTTACGACTCGAGCAAGGACCTCGTGCCTGTAGCTGCTGCAGCGAGGGTTGTGCTGTTCCTCGTCGTAAGACCGGATTTGCCGGTGAATAACGTTCAGGAGTTTCTAGATTACCTGAAAGCCCGCCCTGGAAAACTTTCCTATGGTTCGGCCGGCAACGGGTCTGGCCCGCATCTGGCCGGTGAGATGCTTAAAAGCCAAGCAGGCGTCTTTGCCGTGCATGTTCCTTATCGTGGTGCTTCACCGGCCTTACAGGATCTGCTCGCCGGGCAAATCGACTTTTATTTCGACCCAGGCATCGCCCTCAGTCACGTGCGTGCAGGAAAACTACGCATGCTTGCAGTTGCTGTGCCGAATCGCTCATCCTTGTTTCCTGACATACCAACCTTGAGTGAGGCCGGACTCAAAGGCTTCGATGCAGGTGTTACACATGGGTTTTATGCACCCCGCAACACACCTCCTGAGGTAATTGCGCGCTTGAACCGGGAAATCAATCGCATACTTACTCTGCCAAATGTGCGTAGCCAAATCGCCACGTTAGGCGCTGAACCAACCCCCCTGACACCTGCACAATTCGCCGCGCAAATGAACGACGATAGTCATCGGTTTGCGGCCATCATCAAAGAGCACAATATTAGAGCGGATTGAAATTTTTATGCAATTTGGAACAGGCAACGGCAACTTGCGTGCAATGGTCCGAAGCGATGTCAAATCTCCTAGCTGATTAGAAACAATAAAGTTCGTCTAGAACAAGTACAGTCATTCGGTTTTTTTTCGAATGGTGAAATGAAGAATTTAGGTGTTTGAGTAAAACTCGGCTCTTAAACTGGCCCCCCTTTGCACCAACTTCACGCCCACTCAGTACACCACTTAGGTCAAAAGTGGATCTGCCACTGGACTACGCTAGGGCGTATCACTGGCAACTTGGCAGCCAAAGCCTCTAGATCAGAAGCTCATACATCTCACATTGGATGATCGAGAGTGCGAACAACTTATTTTGTGCAACCCGAACACGGGGATGACTAAAGCGCAGGTTCAAGCGGTTTCTGAGTGGTTGAATGCAAAGGGGGCTTACTGTTAAGCGTCCTCCTCAGCTCATGCTTTCTCAGTTGCGAAGTGCCTAAAGCTGAAAGTTTCCTCAATCAGGAGCCATACCAGCTTGAACTTCACCATTGCCTAGACTACATATTCAAGTCCGAGACCGAAAGAGTGCGTGCCGTCTCGGTGCGCATCGCCAGTGTCTTCGCCGATAACCTCATTCGCCTGATCGACGTGTCCATGAGCTTCTCTTCTCTCAGCCCACGGCCCTTAAGCGCTTGCCGGCGAGTTTGACGGCCTCTATGATTTCGGGATATGAGCCACAGCGGCAGAGGTTGCCCGCCAGGAAATGCCGAATCTCGTGGTCGCTGGGTTCGTTGTTTTGGTTCAGCAGTTGACGCGCCATGAGTATGAAGCCCGGCGTGCAAAAGCCGCACTGCAGCGCGCCGGCGTCAATGAAGGCCTGCTGAACAGGGTCTAGCTGTCCGTCTTGCTCCAGGCCTTCGATCGTCCCGACCTCGGCTCCATCGGCATACATCGCCGGATAGATGCAGCCGGTCACAGCTTGTCCATTGACCACGATGGTGCAACAGCCGCACAGGCCTTGTCCGCAACTTTCGCGAGCGCCGTGCAATCCGCATTCACGCACGAGCTCCAGCAGGGTGTTGTGGGGCTCCACCTGGCGGGAGACGGGTTCGCCATTGAGGCGAAATTGGATCAAGGTGCTGGTTGTGCTCATGGTGTAGGGTCCGTGATGGCAAGAGGCTCGCCGCGTTGTTCGGCCAGTGCGCGGTACACCGCCTCTGGGGTGATGGGCAGCGATAGGATACGCACGCCGACCGCATCGTCAATGGCCTGCGCCATCGCCGAAGCCACGCCAAAGCAGCCGCTCTCGCCCAAGCCTTTGGCGCCGAACGGTCCCGTGCTTTGCTGTGAATCCACAGCCGCGTAGCCCATCTGGTGGGGGAGGTCAAGGATGCCTGGGATCTTGTATTCAGAGAAAGACGCATTGCGCAGCTGGCCCTCGGCGTCAAATTCCATTTTTTCCAGGAAGGTCGCCCCCAGTTGCTGAATAGCAGCCCCAGTGATCTGGGTTTGCACGACCTTGGGGTTGATGAGTGTGCCGCAGTCGACCACATTTTCCATCCGCACGATGCGAAAGTGACCAGTTTCGGTGTCGACTTCCACTTCAATGCCGGTGCCCCCAACCATCCAGTTTGGGGTGATGTCAGGCGATCGGCCGTCTGCGTCAGGCGATTGGTAGGGGGGGACGAAGCTGCCCGTGCCCACGACCGTGCCGGCCTGCATGCTGTATTTCTTCTTCAGCAGCGTCGATATATTGCGGGTGCCCTCGAAGGGCAAGCCCACCTCTTCGGCCAGCGCGCGCAGCTTGTCCAGCAAGTCCTGCGCTGCCTGCTTGACCGCATTGCCCATGGAAAAAGTCGAGCGCGAGCCCAGCGTGGCCATGTCGTAAGGCGTGACGTCGGTGTCTGGGTTGACTACGCGGATGTCTTCGGCTCGCAGTCCCAGCACGTCGGCCGCCATGATGGCCATAGCAGTGTCCGAGCCTTGTCCCATATCTACCGTAGAGATCAGCAGCGTGCAGCTGCCGTCGCCGCCGGCTGTGATCGTCGCCACCGAGGTGGTCGGTGCCACCAGTGCTTTGAAGCCCAAGCCGATGCCGCGGCCGCGTCGCACGGTGCCCGTGCCACGGTCCAGCGGTTTGTCCCAGTCCATAGCGCTGGCCACTCGATCGAGCACCAAGCGCAGCCCAGCGTCCTTGAGCACGGTGCCGGTGGCATGGGGCTGACCGTTTTCCAGCAGGTTCAGACGCCGGAAGGCCACCGGGTCCATGCCCAGCTTGTGCGCAATCAAGTCAGCTTGCGACTCATAGGCCCAGACCACCTGGGTGATGCCGAAGCCGCGAAAGGCGCCCGCTGGCGGCAAGTTGGTGTAGACCTGGTAGGAATCGATATCGAGATTGGCGATGTCATAAGGTCCGCCGGCCGTGAAGCCTGACTTTTGAGTGATCCGCGGACCGATATCGGCGTAGGCGCCGCCATTCCAATACACCTCGCAGTGACGGCCAGTAATGCGGCCATCGGCGTCCACTGCGCTGCGGATGCGTAAGGTGGTCGCGTGTTTAGTGACCACGTAGAACTGCTCTTCCATGGTCAGCGCAACCCGCACCGGTCGGTGCGCGATCAGCGCGAGCGCCACAGCCAAAGCTTCGAGTTTGATGTACAGCTTGGCGCCAAACCCACCGCCGAGCAGTCGTGTCTTGACCTGCACCTGGTTCTCGGCCCAGCCTAGCAGCCGCGCGATTTCCAAGCGCACGAACGAGGGGCTCTGGGACGCGGTATGGATGATGATTCGCCTGTCCAGCGGCTCCGCGATCGAGACCATGGGCTCGAGCGGGACATGTACTACCTGTTGCGTGCGGAAGGTATGGTCGAACACGTGTGCTGCGTTGGCGAAGGCCTTCTTTACATCGCCATGGCGAAGCCGGTAGTCCAGGGCGACGTTGGTGCCCTTGCGGCCCGCTAGGTGTTTGAGGTCTGGGAAGGTGCCGGCCGGGCGCAGCACTTCATGAACTAGGACGTCCGTGTTGTTGGCCGCCTGTACTTCGTCGAAAACCGCTGACAGAACCTCATACTCCACACTTACCAGCGCGGCAGCAGTTTCGGCGATGTGCACGTCTTCGGACAAGACCACAGCCACCGGCTCACCGATATGGCGTACCTTTTCAATGGCCAGGATGGGCTGGTCGTGGAAGGCTGGGCCGTAATACGGGTCGGGGATGACCCTCATCACATCTTGTGCAGTCACCACCCTAAAAACGCCGGGGACTGCTGCTGCCGCGCTCGTGTCTATGGACAGGATACGGGCGTGTGCGTGCACGCTGCGTACGATCTTGGCGTGCAACATACGGGGCAGGACCACGTTGTGCGTGTAATCGGCGGTGCCCGTAACCTTTGAGCGTGATTCGAGGCGGTTAATGCGCCGGCCGACCTGGCGCTCTGGAGTATTCGTGTCATTCATGCGTGGCTCCGGCTGCGACGCAGCGCCGCTTCAATAGCCCTGGGTAGGGCGACCCTTAGCAGTTGGCTCTTGTAAGGAGCCGATCCGTGTACATCGCCGATCAGCGGTGCTTCGGCCACAGCGGCTTCAGCCGCCGAGAGCTGGGTGCCTGCATCAAGGCCTCGCTGTTCCAGGATAGACTGGGCCTGAAGTAGCCGCGTCGGCCTGTCGGTAGCGGAGCCGGTGAATACGCTGGCCCGCTGCACCTCTTCACCGTTCATCTTAAGCACCACGGCAACGCCGAGCGCCGGCCAGTCGTGGGCAGCACGAGTGGTCATCTTCAGATAGGCGCCGGGGCCGGCTTGCGGTGGCACGAAAATTCCCGTAACGAGTTCGTCGAGCTGGAGCACGGTTTCGTAGTAGCCGGTGCTGAAATCTTCTGCACGAACCATACGTTCGCCACGAGACCCGCTGATCGCGATGCTTGCTTCTAGAGCCGCCAACACCGGCGGCATGTCCAAATGCGGATCTGCATAGCTGATGCAGCCACCCAAGGTGGCCACAGCTCGCACCCGAGCGTTGGCCACGCCGCGCAGTGCTTGCGTCAGCAGCGGCCAGCCAGAGCGAACCGCCGGGTGGCATTCGATGTCCGCAAGCTTGGCCTGCCCTCCGATCACCAGTTCACCGCCTTCCTTGACCTCGATGGCCGCATGCTGCTTGCCGATCTTGTGCAGGCTGACCAGCCGAGTCGGTCTCAGTACGCCGGCCTTCATCATCAACATCACCGCCGTGCCGCCCGAGACGGGTCGGATGTCAGGGTCTTCGGGGTCGAGCAGGGACAGTGCCTCATCTAGAGAATGGGGAAGCAGAAATTCGAAAGGAGTCATCGCAGTACCTTTGAACAGAGATCGATCAGTGCGGCTCCCACGCGATCTGGAACTTCCAGCGGCGTCAGATGGCGGGCGCCGAGGATCACTTCCATGCGCGAGCCGGCGATCCCCTCGTGCATGGCTTGCGTCATGGCGACCGGGGTGGCGTAGTCTTCCTCGCCGACCAGCAGCAGGGAAGGGATGCGGACCTTCGTGAGTACAGGGCGGGAATCGAAGCCACCCAACAAGCGGCAGGCCGCCATGTAGCCCTGCAGGTCATTGGCCACGAACGTATCGATGGTCGCCTGGACGATCTGTGGGTGATTGGCGCGAAAGCTGTCGCTGAACCAACGCGTTTTCTGAAATTCGACCATGGAAGCAAGGCCTTTGGCCTGCGCGTTCAAGGCTCGGTCTTCCCAGTCCTTAGGCGCTGTAGGACCGTACCAGGCAGTTGTGTTCATCAGCGCCAAGCCCAAGGTCCGTTGCGGATGGCTACCGGCGAACTGCAAGGCAATGCAGCCGCCCATCGATGCCCCGCCCACGATGGCGCTGGATATCCCCAAGTGGTCCAGCACCTCGGCCAGGTCATCGGCCATGCGCTGTGCGGTGATGGGCGTCTGGCCGAGCCCGGAGCGGCCATGGCCACGTGCATCGATCGTGAGCAACGTGGCGCTGCTGCCTAAACTTAGCGCGACAGGATCCCAGAAGCGGTGGTCCATCCCTAGCGAATGAACGAGAGCGATCACAGGCGCCTCTGGCGCTGCCTGGCGGAGGCGGTATGCGAGCCGCGTTCCGTCACTGACCTCTAAATTGAGGAGAGTTGATTCTTGCTTCATGGTTTGAGATTGTTGGCCCTGCCGGCTCGCGCGTCCAACGAGAAATTTATGTGAGGCCTATGAAAACTGTTCATGACCCCGGGTTGACTTTGGGTTTGCGATTTGGTGCATGAATTTTTTTGATGACCGATAGGCAAATAAATCATTTGACCGATATCACTGCGTCGTCGAGTATCTCTTACATCGCTGCCAAGTTTTGGTCAGTTTTGGTCAGTTTTGGTCTACAGCCAGGATCTAGGAGTTGACATGAAGGATGGATTTTTTTCGCGCCGCACACTGGTTCAAACTGGCTTTGCGTTCCTGGCCCTAGACCTCATGGTCCCCATGGCAGCGGCCCAGGTGCAGGACTATCCTTCGCGCCCCATTCGGGTGGTGGTGCCTTTTGCCCCGGGCGGAGTGGTGGATGTGACCGCCCGCATCCTGACGCAGAAGATAACCGAGCGTTTAGGCTGGAACTTCATTGTGGAGAACCGGCCGGGCGGCAATGGCTTTATCGCGGTGACTCATGTTGCCAAGTCCGCCCCTGACGGTTACACCTTACTTACCGCACACACTGGCGAGTTCGCGGTCAATCCAGCGCTCTTCACCAACGTACCCTATGAGCTGGACCGTGACTTTGCCGCTATCACGATGATTAGCGACACCCCTATGCTGCTTGTGGCCAACGCGAAGGAGCCCTACAACAACATTCAGGAAATGGTAGCCTTAGCCAAAAAAGACCCGGGCAAGCTGACCTTCTCCTCGCCGGGCAACGGTAGCATCAACCACCTGGCCGGTGAATGGTTCTCGATCGAATCTGGGGCGAAGCTGACGCACATCCCTTACAAGGGCGGCGCGCCGGCGGTCGCAGCCGTTGCTGCCGGCGAGGTGTCCTTGGGGGTGGTTGCCATTCCTGCTGTCATGCCACATGTGCAGTCGGGCCGCGTGAAAGTCCTAGGTCTGACAACAGCCAAGCGCGCTGCCTATAACAAGGACTGGGTTACTGCCAACGAAGCGGGTGTCAAGAATGTAGATGCTTCCAATTGGGTGGGCCTTTTTGCCCCAAAGGGCGTACCAGCAGATATATTGGTCAAGCTGCAATCTGAAGTGGCAAAAATCCTGGCCGAGCCCGATGTTATGAAGCGTTTTGCCGATGCCGGCGCAGAAGTCGGCGGCATGTCGTCTGCGTCCTTTGCAGACCGCATCCGCAAGGATGCGGCACGCTACAAGGACGTGGTGCGGGACGGCAAGATTCGCGCCGAGTGAGCTCCATCAGGACTGGGCGAAATAAGACAGAAGCCATTGCTTGAACAGATGCACTTTCGGCAAAGCCGAACGCTCAGGCCTGCTCAGCACTTGGTAGCCGGCGGGCGAGGCACAGCGCAGACCGAATGGCGCGATCAGTCGGCCGGCGATCAGGTCGTCGCGCACCAGCAGGGATCGGCCTATGCCCAAGCCCAAGCCCTCCATGATTGCGTACATCGAGAACGACAAGGTTGCGCAGTAGATCTCGCTGCTAAAAGATTCCTGCTCGCAACCGGCGTGTTGCAGCCACACCGGCCAGTCGTCCGTGATGATGGGCGAGACCGTGCGCACAACCGGGTAGTGCGCCAGATCAGCAGGTGTTCTTAGGGGCGGGCCATTGCGCAGCAAAGCGGGCACGCAGATTGGGAAAATCTCCTCGTTGGCGATACGCTGCCCATCGAGGTCCTTCCATTGATCGAGACCATGCCAGATGGCCACGTCAAATTCACGCTGCTCAAGCCGGTCGGTCGGCGCCAGCGGCGTCAGCCGCAGCTCGAACTGAGGGTGGTGCTTACGGAAGTCGTTCAGTGCCGGAACCAGGCATTTCGCAGCGAAAGCGCTCAGGCAGGCAATGGTCAATCGATTGTCGTGGACGGAAGAGACGCTCTCGGTCGCGGCGGCAATCTGCGCCATCGCCGGTCGTATGCAATCGAGGTAGGTGCGGCCCTCGTCGGTGAGACGAGTTGTGTTTTGCTTGCGGGTGAACAGTTGTACCGACAGCAAGCTTTCCAGTTCCTTGATTCGATGACTGATAGCCGTCTGAGTCAGCTTGAGTTCGATAGCTGCCCGTGTGAAGCTCTGATGGCGCGCGGTGGCTTCGAATGCAAGAAGGGCGTTTAGTGGCGGCAATTGTCGGGACATTTAACAATTTTATGACGCAGCCTGACGCTCGGGCATCAAGGCGTTCAGCCTTTCTGCTCGCACCAAGCAGTGCCTTGCCATAATGGGTTTGATGTTACCCAGTTAGCGTAGGCGTTTAATCAATTATTCAAATAAGGAGTCAGACAATGAGTGGCAACTTCACTCCCACCAATTACGAGCCAGCGGGTATGGCCGCCCCCCGCGGGCACTACAGTCATGCGACGAGCGGCGCCGGTCTGGTTTTTATCTCCGGTCAGCTACCCGTCGCGCAAGATGGTACTGTGCTCCATGACGCTCCTTTCGAGCTGCAGGTGCAGCAAGTTCTCGCCAACGTCGCATCGGCGCTGCAGGGCGCTGGCAGCTCTATCGGTCAATTGTTGCAGGTTCGCGTCTACATAGTCGACATTGCGCTGTGGCCGGCCTTCAATGCGATCTACTCGCAATGGGCGGGCACGGCGCGACCCGCCCGCGCGGTAGTACCCGTTCCGACGCTGCATTACGGGTGTGCGCTGGAGGTGGAGGCGACCGCCCTAGGGTGATCCTTGTTTCCCTCCGCGCAAACTTGGTTGCTTTAGCGCCTAAACGCCAGCAAGGGGCAAATCGTTATTTCATATTCATTTTTTTTGTAATTCAATTAATAGGGGGGGTGTATGCAGCGTCACAAGCTAAAGCTGATCTGTTTAATTGTCGTATCGGCAGTTTCCTGGCCTTTTTCCACATTCGGCAAAGATGTCTTTCCCTCGAAACCGGTAAAGATCGTTGTCGGTTTTCCAGGCGGAAGCTCTACGGATGTCGCGGCACGTGTTCTGGCGCAACGCCTGGGGCAATCTTTGGGTCAGCAATTTATTGTGGACAACCGTCCTGGTGCTAGTAGCAATATTGCGGCACGTTCTGTAGTTACTGCTCCGGCTGATGGTTACACCATATTTATGGGCACTATCGCCAATACCATCAACGTGAGCCTGCAGCCAGGTACGTCAGTTGATCTATCAAAGGAATTGATGCCCGTTTCCATGATAGGAAGCGTACCTAATATTTTGGTGGTCAACCCGGCTTTGGGGGTCGATACTATGGATCAGCTTCTTGCAAAAGCAAAGGCAGAGCCAGGACGCATCACCTATGCATCCTCAGGTAATGGCACATCCCCTCATTTGTCGGGTGAGCTTTTTGGTTCGATGGCAGGCGTTCGAATGCTTCATGTGCCGTACAAGGGAAGTTCTCCGGCTGTTGTGGATCTCTTGGCTGGCCAGGTTGCCACAATGTTTTCGCCAGCATCTACGGTTTTGCCGCACATTCGTTCTGGAAAGCTCAAAGCATTGGCTACTACCGGACAAAAGCGCACCGAGTCCTTGCCTGACTTGCCAACGGTTCAGGAGCTGGGCCTTAAAGGTTTTGAAACCTCTGTATGGTTTGGCTTGAATGTTCCCATCGGGACACCTCAGGATGTCGTGGAGCGTCTACACAATGCGATTCAGGCCGCGCAGGCGCACCCCGAGCTGACAGCTCAATTCAAGTCTCAAGGTGTTGATATTGTTCGTGCTAACCCAGCGGAATACGGCGCACTTATTGATAGCGAGACAATTAAGTGGGAGCGCTTGATCAGGTCAGCAGGTATACAGTTTCAATAATTCTCAACTTCACAAATCATTGATAAACATGACAAAACTCACCTTGATGGAATGCCGTAAATTTATTGATGCCACGATTGAAAAAGCAAACGAAATGGGCGTACCCGTCTCCATAGCCATAGTAGGGCCAGAGGGCCACTTGATTGCTCTTGAGCGCATGGACGATGCTGGCTTCATCACCCCTGACACAGCCCGTGCCAAGGCATATACAGCTGCAGCCTTTCGTTCAATGAGTCCGCGTTTTCCAGACGGACTGGTCATTCAGCAATGGTTCAAAGAGCGAAACCCTCAAATGTTGAGTAACGCATCCGTTTTCACCAATGGGCTGGTCGTTGCATCAGGTGGATGCACTCCAATTTTTCGAGGTGATGAAATGGTCGGCGCTTACGGTATCAGCGGAGGAACATCTGCACAGGACGAAGAAATGGGAATTTATGCAAGGGGCAAAGTGGGGTGGGCACACAAGGCGATAACTGACAAATTGCCTGAAGATGCCAAAGCGCACCTGAATGAGATTTATCGCCAGGTTGGTTTGAGCGATCGCTCATTTTGAGTTTGGCTTTTAGCTGTCACAAAAGGTGTACAAGTTGAAAAAATAGGGCTGTGTATCGCCGCGACGCGTGGATACTCCAGCGTAGGCACAAATCGTCGAAAGTCGGGTTGTGATTTTTTCGCCCCAGTCAAGTCATTCCAGCCGTATGTTGGCAGTGTTGGCAATCTCGTTCCACTTTTTGGTATCGTTCACGATCAATGACTGAAACGGCTCCGGTGCTTCATTGGCCGGCTGTGCGCCAAGGCGCTTGAGGCTGGCCAGCATCGACTCAGATTTGAGCCCCTCATTGATCACGCCGTTGAGCTTGCTGATGATGGCGGGCGGCGTGCCGGCCGGGGCCACCACACCGAAGAAACTCGTCACCACGTAATCAGGCACGCCAGCTTCGATCATGGTCGGCAGCTCGGGAAACTCCGGCTTGCGTGAGGCGCTGGTCACCGCAAGTGCGCGCAAGCGCTTCTCCTGCACCAGTGCCCGCACGGCGGTGATGTTATCGATGGTCAGATGCGCCTGCCCGCTCAGCACGCCATTGAGCGACTCCGCGCCGCTGCGGTAGTGCACCGGCACGAAGTCGATACCGGCCTTGCTCCGCAACAACTCGCCCGACAGGTGCGTGAGATTGCCGATGCCGGCGGTGCTGAAGTTGAGCTTGCCCGGGTTGGCCTTGGCGTAAGCAAGCAACTCGGCCACTGAATCGACCGGCAGATCCGGCGCCACCACCAGTACCTGATACGAGTCCATCACCTTGGCCACCGCCGCAAACGCCTTGCTCGGGTCATACCCCGCGCCTTTGGAAACAGCAGGAATGGTGGCCAGCGTGGCGGTGTTCCCAAACAGCAGCGTGTACCCATCAGCGGGGGCCTGCGCCACCGCGCGCGCGCCGATCGCGCCACCGGCACCACCGCGATTGTCGATCACGGCCGTTTGTCCCAGTGAAGTGCGCAGCCGCTCACCCAACAGGCGCGCGAGCACATCGGTTGGTCCGCCCGGTGTGGTGGGTACGATGATGCGTATGGGTTTGTCCGGATAGCCTTGCGCCATTACCGGCTGCAATACCGGTAAGGCACAGCTAAACACAACAATTGCTCGCAGCAGATTCGAGATAGTCATTAAGTCACCTTGTCTGATGTCAGGTCACGCCCCACGCGCGCAGTTGACGATTGCCTGCGCTTGCGCGGCATCCGCGGCCGCACCGCTCCAGGCGATGTGCTGATCGGGTCGTATCAAGACCAGCGCATGTTCGTAGGGGGCTGCGGGCGTCGCGAAATTGAGGGTGGTCAGAGGCATGCCGCAGTCGTGCGCTGCAGCTTCAAATGGTTCGGCTACTGCCGGTGCCCCGAAGTTGAGCAGCGTGAAGCCTTTGCCCATCCGGTCATAGAGCGCCACGTCCTTTTCCAGCCAAAGATGCGGCGCGCGCGAACCGGCACGATCGAGGGGCGTGTAGATATCCCAACGGTCTTCCGGTTCGGGGGTGGCATTAGGACAGATGACTGGCGAATCTTCGTAACGTTCGCCCAATTGCAGCCCGGCAGAAAGATACTGCGGCACGTCTTCGACAATGATTTGCGCCCCCAGCGCTGCGCGCGCGGCCTGCGCTGCTTGCGACTCGTCCTCGAACCCTGCAGGAACCTTCCAGCCATCCATGACGCGCGAGCACTTCACGCCAAAGCCCGAGTTGCGCACTCCGATCGGCCTGCGCTCGATGTCGTAGGAGTCGAACAAATTGGGCCCGGCCCATCCCTCGCATTCGGCTGCAATCTTCCAGCATAGGTTCATCACGTCGCCGATTCCGGTGTTCATGCCCATGCCGCCCAGCGGGGTGAAGAGATGCGCAGCGTCGCCGGCAAGGAACACATTTTCGGCGCGGTAGCGCTCCGCCACCATCGCCAGCCCGCCGGTCCACGGCCCGCCTGAGATGATGTCGAACGCCACGTCGCTGCCGAGCATTGCCTTGACGATGGCGCGGCTGTCGAGCGTTTGCCAGTCGATGCCGGGCGGCACCTGGTAGTGCACCACCCAGTGTTCTTTACCATCCTGCGAGAACATCAGGCCGCGCATTTCTTCATTGATGACCCATGTCGAGTGCGTTGGCACCCTGCCACTAGCTTCCATCAGCTGGGGTGAGCGGATGTAATACGACAGCATGGTGCCGCCCATGAAGGCACGGTGCTTCGTGCCGTCTTCTCCGACCATGCCCAGACCCAATTTGCGACGGACAAGACTGCTTGCGCCATCGGCACCGATGAGAAAGCGGGTGGTTAACTGGCGGCGCTCACCCGAAGCCGTTTCAAGCTGTGCGACGATGAGATCACCATCAGATGCCCACGACACCAGCTTGCAAGCGAATTGCACTTCGACGCCAGGCTGCTGTTCGGCATGGCGGCGCAGCACCTTCTCGAGCACCATTTGCGAGATGTTGTTCGGAATCTCCGGCGTCGGCCAGTCCGAGTAAGGGCGCGGCAGGCGCCCGAATTCGATGCCGCAAAAGCGCGTGACGTAGGCCGAAGCGCGCACGATGTTTGGCGGTAGGCTTACCGCGCGCAAGTCCTGCGCAATGCCGAGCCGCCGGAAGTGCTCCATCGACCGCGAGTTGGTGCTGTTGCACTTGGGGTGTTGCGCCGTATCGGGCCGCTCGTTGACCAAAATGGCAGACACGCCGCGCCAGCCCAGCTCGATGGCGGCCGTCAATCCGACCGGCCCGCCTCCGACGATCAATACCGTTGCGTCAATCTTCCTCAGCATGCGCCAATTACCGTCTAAATCGAAAAAATACGGTTTAAAGCTTAATGGGATTTGAAAGTATTCCTATACCTTCTATTTCACACACAATCGTGTCGCCCTCTTTAAGGTAGCCCTTTGCCTTAACCATGCCATCAGTACCAGACCATTTACCACCTAGCTCCTCATCGCTGGACCAAGCTGTT
>RGVZ01000090.1 GCA_010029825.1 bacterium
CCACCGGCGCGTCGTGGTACGAAGGCAACATCAAGACGTGCGCGGACAAGGGCATGCGTTTGCCGGTCGTCTACGAGACCACTTTCGAATCCGGATCATACACTTTTCCCACGGAAGGCGGATCGCTACCCAAGTTTGCCGGGTCGCTTGGCGTGCCTTATCATCCGATCGGATTCACCTGGACGGCGAGCGCCTGGACTCCTGACGCTAATCAATACTTCGTCTGGAATATGGGTTATCTGTCGTGGCGAGCATACTGGGATACACGTCCAGTCCGCTGCGTGATTCCATCGATTGGTGCCGGGGCTCCGGTCGCCGTGGCGGGGGCAGGTGGGGCGTCGCAAGACGGCGCCAGTGTCTCCCGGGAAGCGCCAGGCATCACCATCACGCCGCCTGCCAACTTGACGGCTGGTTCGGCGACGTCGATGTACCTCAAGGTGACATTCCAGCGCGCGACCGCGGTGACATTGTCGGATTTCACGAGGAACATGGTCCTCGTCACGACGCTGTCTGGCGACGCCTCGGCGAAAGTCGCCATCTCGGGAACAGGCCTTGCCGCGCGCATCATTCGATTGTCCTCGTTCACGGGCAACGGGACCATCGTGGTCTCGATTGATGGTAATTCGGTCGTCGACGGGGCTGGCAACGCGGCGCCGCCTGCCGTCATGTCTGCCCCCATCACGGTCGATACCGTTCCACCGACAATTGCCGTCAGTCCGCCTTCGGCCACCGCCGCGCGCGCAAGTTCGTCGGTCAACTACACGGTAACTTACGGCGGCGCGAGCGACATATTCCTCACCGCCAAGACGGTGCGCCTGTTGACGACCGGTGGCGCGTCCGCGGCCATAGCCATCAGTGGCACCGGGAACACAAGCCGGACGATTACCCTGTCTAAATTCACGGGCAACGGGACTATAGGAATCCAATTACCCGCGGGCACCGCGACCGATGACGGCAAGAACCCGTCACCCGAGACGGCCGTCCCGACCGGGCCCACCGATCCGGGCGGCATCATCACCGTTGACAACACACCGCCGGGCATTTCGATCTCCGCGCCCAGCGTGGCCAATGCCAAGGCATCATCCAGCGTCACTTACACGGTGACTTACACTGGCGCGGCCTCGGTGGCGCTCGACAATGCCTCGATCAACTCATGGATCAAACTGGTCAAGTCGGGCACCGCGAATGCCAGCGTCGCCGTCTCGGGCACCGGTGCCACATCCCGCACCATCACACTGTCGTCTTTCACCGGCAATGGCAGCGTTGGAGTCTCCGTGCTGGCTGGCTCCGCGACCGACGCGGCGGGTAACGCGGCCCCGGCCGCGGCCGCCCCATCCCCCGTCACGGTGGACACAGTCGCTCCCGTTATCACCATCGGTAAGCCCTCGGTCAATCTGGTCCGCGCGGGCCTTGCCGCTTCGTTCACGGTCTCTTTCTCCGGCGCGTCCACCATCGACCTGACCCCTGACAAAGTGACGTTGAACAAGACCGGCACGGCCAACGCGAGCACCGTGACGGTTACCACCAATGGATCGTCATCGGCCACCGTGGACCTCAGCGGCTTTACCGGCGACGGAACCATTGGCATCACGATCCCCCAGGGCGCCGGGACCGACCTCGCGTGACGGTCGACAACACTGCGCCTGCATTCACGATCGGCGCGCCGGTTGTCGCGGCCGCGACTTTGCCAGCGAAAGTTCTCTATACGGTTACTTACACTGGCGCTGACAGGATTACCCTGAAGGCCGAAGATATCGAATTGAGAACCACGGACACGGCCACCGCAACTGTCTCTGTGCTGCCCGGAGACTCCGCCAACGCGCGCATCGTGTCGCTTGGTGGCATCAGTGGATCCGGTACGCTCGCCATCCGTCTCGCTGCGGCAACCGCGTCGGACAATGCCGGCAACACCGCCGCCGGATCGTCCGCGGACAGCCAGTCGATCCAGATCGGACTGACGGGTGGCGCGACGGCGGTGTCGATATCCGGCGTGGCGCTGACGGGACCGACTGGTGCGGGGATTTCAAGTCTTGGCATGGATCTGGAGTTCACAGTCACGACTTCGGACATCGTCATCGTCACGGGCCTGCCGACCTTGCCGTTCAAGATTGGTGGCGCGACGCGCCAGGCACGATATGTGTCCGGATCTGGCACGGCGAGCCTTGTCTTCCGTTACACAACGACCGAAACCGACTACGGAGTCGTGACATGGGACGCCGACAGCATCGCGGGCGGTAGCATCAATTATTGGGCAAACTCCCTGACACCCTTGACGCGGACATTCAGTGCCGGGACAACTTCGCGGGTTGTTGACGGCGTCGCGCCGAACGGACCTGTTCTTTCCCATCGTTCCCAGGGAACTCGCGGACCATTCAACTTGACCGTTACCCGTGACGGTTCCGTCGACAACACTTTCAAGGAATTCCGCTACACGATCTCGCAAAATGACGCGCCCCTGATCCCGCCGAGTGGTTGCACTTCGGGCACTGTGCTCGCCCCCGGCGGCACGATATTGATCCCCAATCGCATTACCAAAGTCGCGGTCATCGCATGTGATACGGCTGGAAACAGCTCGTACACAGTTGCTGCGACTTACACGCCGTTGCAATTTGTCTCGACCTGGGACACGACCAAGACGAGCTCGGGATCCTCAGACCAGTACAGTGTCAAATTGCCGCTCGTTTCCAATGGGAGTTACAACTTCGCGGTGGACTGGGGCGACAACACATCCAGCACCATCACCGCCTGGAACCAGGCAGATAGCACCCATGTTTACGGATCTCCCGGTGTCTATACGATCAAGATCACTGGCGTCATCACCGGGTGGCAATTCAACGTTCAGGGAGACAGGACCAAAATCCTCCAGATCTCGTCCTGGGGTCCGTTCAAGTTTGGGAATACGAATGGGCACTTTGCCGGGGCCAGCAACCTGACGATCACGGCAACAGATATTCCTGACATGACGGACACGAGAGACATGAGTGGCGCTTTCAGAGACTGCACGTCACTGACGACCGTGCCCTCCATGAACAGCTGGAACATGAGCTCTGTGACAAGCATGGGCTACATGTTCTGGGGTGCGACTTCTTTCAATCAGAACATTGGCGCATGGAATACAGGCGCTGTGACCGATATGAATTTGATGTTCCACAGCGCACGATCGTTCAACCAGAACATTGGCGCCTGGGATACTTCCAAGGTCAACTCCATGTATGCCATGTTCGTGGGCGCGACCTCCTTCAATCAACCGATTGGTTCGTGGAATACGGGCGCTGTCAAAAATATGGCTGGGATGTTCAACGGCGCAAGCTCTTTCAACCAGAACATCGGAGCCTGGAACACTTCCTCCGTTACTGACATGAACGGGATGTTTTATGAAGCGCGTGCTTTCAATCAGGATATCGGGGCCTGGAACACAGGAGCTGTGACCAACATGAGTGCGATGTTCACCGGTGCGAGCTCGTTCAATCAGAACATCGGAGCCTGGGATACTTCCAAGGTCACCGGCATGTATATCATGTTCCACACAGCGACCTCCTTCAATCAGCCCATTGGTTTCTGGGACACTCTTGCTGTCAAAAGCATGGGCGCGATGTTCATGGGTGCAAGCTCGTTCAATCAGGACATCGGAGCCTGGAACACTTCCTCCGTTACTGACATGGGCGGGATGTTTTATGAGGCGCTTGCTTTCAATCAGGATATCGGGGCATGGAATACTTCATCGGTCACTACGATGTCTGGGATGTTCATGGGTGCAACCGCGTTCAATCAGGATATCGGAGCCTGGAATACTTCTGCTGTCAAAGATATGAGTAACATGTTCCGTAGTGCCTCCGCGTTCAATCAGCCCATTGGTTTCTGGGACACCGGCGCTGTGACCAACATGAGTGCGATGTTCCACGGTGCAAGCTCGTTCAATCAAAACCTCGGGTCGTGGAATATCGCTAAGGTGACGAACATGGCGGTTATGTTCGATGGCTCGAGTTTGAACCAAACAAACTACGACCAGATCCTGATCGGGTGGAGTGGCCAGGCGGTGCGGACTGGAGTAGCATTTAACGCCGGAACGGCCAAGTACTCTACTGTCGCTGTCGCCGCGCGGGCGTTTCTGGTCGGGCAGTCGTGGTCCATCACCGACGGCGGAATGGCATTCACTCCCGCGAGCGTTACCGGTCTAAAACTTTGGCTCGATGCCTCGGATTCTTCGACGCTTTTTCAAAACAGCAACGGTACACCGGCGGTAGCTGACGGCGATGTGGTGGGATACTGGCGTGACAAGTCGGGGAATAACAATCACTTCACCCAGTCTGACAGTAGAAAAAAGCCTGCCTTGAGGACGAATGTCAAGAATACGAGAAATGTAGTCCGGCATGATGGAATCGATGATTCATTGACATCTGCAACTGGTGGGGAGGATGGGAATTTCACGCTGTTTTATGTCAATATAAAAAGGGGTAAGGTTGGCCAGGATATGATGCTATTTCACACGGGCCAATTTGATTGGGGACTCGCCCGAAATCTATGGCACGCGGGTGCATTCGACGTGATCGCTTACGATACGTATGGACGTGAGGCGTGGAAGGTCTATAGTTCGTTTGCCTGGACAATTAATGAGGCCAACATCAGTCAAATCAGTTTCAATCTGAATTCCAGCAATGTCGCCATCGCGAAAAATAACAGTCCTTGGTCAAACAGATCAGCTATCACTACGGTTCCCCACAACGGGACCAATATTGTGCTGAGCCTGGACGGATGGCCTTGGAACGGCGATACCTGTGAAATTCTTTACTATTCTTCGATAATTTCTGATGCCGACAGGGCCAATATTTTATCCTATCTCAACTCCAAGTGGGGCGTCTATTAAACTGCTCTACTTGACTGCGCCTCACGCGGCCAATGCCATTTTTTGTAGGGGGCAACATGTCCAGCGCCATGGCGACTTTAGTGATGTTCTCAAGTCTATGATTTTACAGCATATTCGCTGGCTGCGTCGGACTGAACAGAGTGCGCGCGCCCGTGACCTGGCGGGATGAAGTAACCTCGCATGTCAGGCGCAGGCATGTGGAGCAGTTTTTAACTCTTTATTAAATTAATGATTCGTAATAATAATCCCCCCGATTTTAAGGGGGATTTATGGTTGCCATCTTGCGTGGTTTGACCTTTGACGACGTGCTGCTGGTTCCTGGGTACAACGGGATCAAATCCCGCCAGGATGTGACGACGGCTGTCACCCTGAACGGCCGAAACTTCGAGATTCCTGTCGCCAGCGCCAACATGGACACGGTCACCGGCCAGCGCATGGCTGACGCCATCACGAGCCTCGGCGGCATGGCGATCCTTCACCGGTTCATGACCATCGAGGAGAACGTCGCGATCTTCAAGACGTGCGCGCATCCCGACCGGACCGGTTTCTCCATTGGTATTGGCAACGACGGCCTGGCGCGTGCCGAGGCGCTTATCGCGGCCGGCGCGGACATCGTTTGCGTTGACGTCGCGCACGGCCACTCGAAAGAGGTGAACCGGACGATTCGCAACCTGCGCGATCTTTACAAGGGCAACATCATGGTCATCGCCGGCAACGTCGCGACTTACGCCGGCGCGGATTACCTGGCTGCCGCCGGCGCAGACGTGATCAAAGTCGGGATTGGTCCCGGGTCGGTTTGCACGACCCGCATCAAGACCGGATATGGCGTGCCTCAATTGACCGCCATCATGGAGTGTCGCAAGGTCGATCGCGCGTTGATCGCCGATGGCGGCATCCGGACGCCTGGCGATGCCGTGAAGGCTCTCGCCGCAGGCGCGGATTTCGTGATGCTCGGCGGCATGCTGGCAGGCACCGAGGAAACTCCGGGAACCTTGATCGAGCGTTCCCTGCCGAACGGCCAGATCCAGAAATACAAGCAATTCCGCGGAATGGCCTCAAAGGAAGCCCAGGATGATTTCATGGGCGGCATGAAGGACTGGAAAACAGCCGAGGGCGTCTCGGTCGAGATCCCTTGTCGAGGCTCTGTGCGCGAAGTCATTCAGGATGTCGTCGGCGGATTGCGTTCTGGCCTGACCTATTGCGGGGCATCCGACATCAAGGGACTCCAGCGCAAGGCCCAGTTCATCGAGGTCAGTGCCGCTGGATTCCGTGAGGGCACACCACACGCGGTTGGTCGACTGACGAACTGATGGACGCGCGCGTTCCAGTGGCTTGATCGTTGCAACAAGACCCGTGGCAATTTGCCGCGGGTTTTTTCTTTTTGCGCGAATCAAGAGGAGCCGGGGCCATGAAACTGGAATGCTCGAGGCAGTTCAATCGTTGGCGCATCTTTCGGCGCTTGTTTCCTGTCGTGATTCCGGGGGCAATTCTATGCCTCCTGAGCAACTGTGAGCGACCGCAGCCGGATGAGAAGAAGTCTCTGCTCCGCGAGGCCTGGGACGCCGCGAATGATCCCGGACTCATGCTGGGGGGCAAACTCACATACGGTGAAATTTCAGACGCGCGGAATTTGAGCGGCGAGGTGGCACGCCCATGGAGCGACTCGTACTGGCCGATCAATCAAGGTGGCGTCGCGCGCCGTTGGATTGGCGCCGCCGCAGCGCCACCATTCTCGATCGCCGGCGATCCACACGTGGAATCCGATGAGGCCTATTTTGGCGCGGCCAATAGATCACTCGAAAAAGCGATGAATGACGCGGCCAGCATTCGCGAGCGTGGGTGGCTATGGACATGGAGCGTGTCGCCGGCCGAGAAATACGACATCGCGGCGGGCAACGAGGGTTTCGACCTGACACGCAGCGAGCTTGATTCGTATATCAGTCACCGCCGGATGTTCGAGAAGAACGATATCCCCTGGGGCTGGATGGGCCATTGTCATGGCTGGGCAGAAGCCAGCCTTGCTTTGCCGGCTCCGGAACGGAGTGTCCTGGCTCGCAACAGGCGCACGGGTGAACAGGTGATCCTGAGCGCGGGAGATGTCCGCGCCCTCGTTACCAAGATCGCCTCCGACAACGGCAGCGCAACGGGGCAAAGGTTCGCCGGCACGCGTTGTGAGGATGAGAGTGAAAACATCCCGCGCGACCGGAACCAGCGGATTGTTGACGCGGCCCTTGGCATTTGGGACGACGAGAAACACTTGCTGGAACCCGCGTCTCGCGTTTCCTTCAGGGCGATCTTTCACAGCCGGTTCGACGAGAACCAGACCTCGGATTACCCGTCCGCCGTGTTGAGCCGGCTTCCCGCGAACGGGAGTCCAGCGCCCGGCATCTCGGAGTTGATCTGGGTCCAGGGATACTCATGGCTGGACGAACAGCGCGGTGCGGCGGTCCCGGTCATTTTCTCCGTGCGGGGAAACGGTGACGGTAACCTGTTGCCGGACATGGTGCTGTGGGCAGTCAACCAGGAATGGATCGGTCGCCGCCTGTCAGACTCCGGCGAATGGTTGGCTGACGCGTCCGGCAATTTTGTGTCAGATCCGGACGCGGCCGCCAGGAAATTGCTGGCGGCGCTGGGTGACATCCTGGTCGGCGCGGCGAACGCGTCCGCGACGAAGTTTGCGTTCAAATCGTTCAAGGAGTGCCGCGACATCAACCCGGCAACTTTCCATACGGCACTGCTTCGATGGATCGGCAAGGCCAGCAACAGCGTCGGGCGTGGATTCGTCATGGACAACGCCCGCGCGGAGCAGGTGTGGAATCAGGGAATCTGGCGTTACCGCAGCCAGGTCGGCGAGCTGACCCCTTTGCAGATCAGCCTGAATGACGGCACCTCGATCGTCGATCCCTACAAGGCCTGGCGCGCGGCTAAATCCGTCAACATCGTGGATGTGGAAACCACGGTGGACTATGGTGTCGAGAACGGACCTTTCCTTTCCTACGGTCGCGAGGACGAGGCATCCGGCGCGGTCACCTTCCGTTACACGCTTGAGTTCGACGCTGCGGGAAATCTGGTTGGCGGGGAATGGCACGCGGCCCGCTCCGACCAGCCGCTGTCTGGCGCGGCATTGCTGGAGGACCTGCGCGCGGGGATCCAGGACCGGAGTGAGTTGTGGCAGGACGCTCCGGACTTTGTCTGGGGGAACGCCGCGCCTGAGATCAAGTTCCGTGATTCGCGCGTGCTGCGCGCGAGTGTCGTCGAGGCGCTTTTGGCATGCTCGACATCCAAACGCCCCGCCGACGGCTCGTTTGAATGGGGGAACAACGGGGTATTGCCCTACGTGACTTGCGACATTGAATGAGGCCAAGGCTGACCGCGCCGCGGTCGGGCTTGTCAGCGCGCGATCAAATTGCTAATCCGGATGATGTCCATTCGTCATCCGGGGTTTTTTATGGCACTCGTGACAGTTCCTCGAATTTATCGTCGCATTTCCAAGTACTGTTTGCTGGTTTCCCTGGCGATCCTCGCCGTTGCCTTGGCTCCCGCCGGGTTCGCCCAGTCTGAATATCCGGAGTCATCCAGATTTGCTGGACGGCAACTGCGCAGGGTCGAACTTCTGACCTCACGCGGAGGCAAGGCGTTGCTCGCGCCCGCGTCGGGGAAACCCGTCGTGCTGATCCCTGTCTTCGCCAGTTGCCCGGTTACCTGCCCGACCATCCTGAAGGATTTTGAGGCGGGCTTGTCAGAATCGAAGGCGGATCTCGACAGATCCAAGTCCAGGTTCGAGGTTTTCGTGGTCAGTTTCGATCCGCTGGACACGGTCGCCTCTTTCAAGTCCCTCGTCGCGCGTCAGAAGTTGCCGCGCGCGTGGACGTACGCGGTCCCGGCGCCGGGGAAGAATTTCCGGGAGTTTGAGGCATTGTTGTCCGACCTCGATTTCCGTTACCGCAAACTGCCAGGCAACGCGGGGGGCTTTGCGCATCCGGCCGGAGCCTATATCTTTGATGACAAGGGGACGGTGCGCCGGTTCCTGGCCCAGGCTGAGTTCACGAAGGAAGACATCGTCAATGGAATCGTTGGCCCCGGAAACACAAAACATATGGACCACCGCTGAATCCTGGGACAACTTGACGTGGCTGTGGGACTGGGATCACATGATCTCGCCCGGGCGTGTCCTGCAAAAGTACCTGTACGAACACCATACGATTCCATTCTGGAACCTGTACCTCTGCGGTGGCCAGTTCGAACTCCAGAATCCCCAGAGTTTCACGTTCACCTGGCCATCGATCCTTCAATATCTGATGCGGCCGGCGGCGGCGATCATGTGCCTTTGGCTGTTGATGACGATCGCGGGGACCTGGGCGACTGCACGGTTGTTGCTTTTCGCGGGGACCCGGAACTGGATTGCCTGGACTTGCGCCGTCGCATTCACATTTTCCGGATATTTCGGCGCGCATTTCAATCAGGGACACGCGACATTTTCCTTTTTCCACCTGATTCCCCTGCTTTGCCTGGCGTTGGTCCATGAGTGGCGTCACCAGTATGTGAGTGGCAGGTCGCGCATGGTGGGGCCATGGCTGGTCCTTTGTGTCTTTCTGTTGTTCTCGGCTCCGTCAATCCAGGCATTGGTATATGCCTTCCCCGCGTTTCTGGTCTTGATGACTGCCTTGTTCATCCCATCCAGTGACAAGGTTTCCCGCCTGCGGGATCATGCCGGGTTCGTAACAGGTGTCGTGACTTCCTGCGTCCTCGGTGTTTTCATGGCCGGTTACAAATTCATGCCGGTCGTGTTCCAGGCTCTATCTCGCAGGCGTGACGATATTTTCATCGAGTCATACGGTCCTTCGTTGCTCTTCCGTACCATGTTCACTTTCGTCTCCCGTCCCGCGACAATGTGGAGTCATTACAAATTCGAGGGGAGAGTGTTCGCCTGGTGGGAATACGCCGCGTTCATCAGCCCGCTGGTGGTGCTCCTGGCTCTCGTCGCGTTCTTTTTTGCGTGGCAAGCGAAGGATTTTTATTCCAGTTTGCGCAGGCGAATCCTGTTGGCGGGGGTGGTGCTGCTTGTCATGGGGTGCGTGCTGACTTTGGGCAACGGTTTTTGGCTTGAAATGACGCACGATGGCCAGTCAGCCGGCCCTCTTGGAAAGCTGCTGCAGTCCGTTCGCGTTTTCCCGAGGTTCCAGTTTCTATCGCTTTTTGGCGCGACTTTGTGCGCGGGGATCAGTCTTGAATGCCTCGCCCACAGAATGCCGGCGATTGGAGAGATCCTGAAAATCCCGCTGGCACGGTCCATCATCATGATTTTACTGGCGGGCCCTTCGCTGGTTCAGTCTGCCCTCATGGTGTACGAGATCGAGGCGGTCCCGGATCGTTTCCTGCAGGAAAACCTGGGCATCTCACAGCAGTTCAACGATGCTGCGCGGTCTGGCGTGCCATTGCTGTCCCACCGTGTGTTGAAGATGCCGGGGATCCTTTCAGCGCAAGACCTCGCGATCCGTCGTGGGGCCATTGTTGACGAATGTTATGACCAGTTTTTTCCGGTCAGGCCGCAATACCAGTTGCGCTCGCGCGAACTTCTCAGGCCGATGACGAATCCGCCCGTCGCGGCTTTGGCGAATATCACCGGTCACTCTTTCGATTTGAGGATTCCGGCAAGTCTTGATCGCAACTTGATCCTGAACATGTCCCTCGTGGATCAAGTCGGAATCAATCCTGGCCCTGTGATCGGACCACTGGGGATGGAATTCGAACGAGAGAAAGTCGCCGGGCGCGATATCCATTTTGAATTTCCGCTGGATGATGTGCTGTTCGGGTTTTACGTTTCCTTCATCGCCCTGGTTACGACGGGACTGCTGCATTTTCGCGCGCGAATACGCCGAAGGGAATATCCACTCGAAGCGAGCCAATGAAAAACCCCGGAAGCCATTCGGTTTGCCGGGGTATTCATTTTTCGGTGGTGGACGCTAGGAGAGTCGAACTCCTGACCCCCAGAATGCAAATCTGGTGCTCTACCAACTGAGCTAAGCGCCCTTACGCGATTCCTCGCGAGGTGGGAAATTTGCACCAAAACTGTGTCGGTGCGCAACTGGTTTTTGCGATCAAGGCCACTCGAGATAGCTGTTCTCAATGTAGGCATCGCTGCCACCATCTTCGCGGCCATCCGCGCCGCCGACTTGGACGCGTTCACCGTCAATCTCCCTGAATCGACGGACTTTGCCTGCCAGGTCAAAATAGGGAACGAATTTTGTCTGACCTTCTGAGTTTTTTAGTTTGAGGACGTTTGGATTCCGGGGGCTTGCGGGTTCGATGGTGATATCTTCCCCAACCGGGAAGTCCTCGCTGAGGCGCTTCTCAACGGTGGCTTCATCCCCGGGCTGGAAGTCGTGCAAAGTCGGCGGCGGCATACGCCTGATCTTTTGCATTTGGCCATGCTCGTCACGCCATTGGACGTAATAGGCCTTGCGCTGATTGTTCACACCTTCCATGGCGCCACTGTCCCCGGAGTTGCTCGATTGAAGTCGTCGATTTTTCGGGGAATTCCGGCAGGTCTTGAGCAAAAAATCAAAAAGCGCCCGGGGTTTTTCCCACAGGCGCTTTTTATTGTAATGAAATCAGGTTGTTATTAGATGATTTCGCGGCCGGCAATGAACCCGGTGCTGCGGGTATTGCAGCCGCAGGTGCGGTTGCCAGCCGATTCAAACATGGTTCCGCACGAAATACAGGCGCGAACCTTGATCCGGATCGGGGACAGGTTGGCCAGGCGACGCGCATGATTCTTCAGCTCAATATCTTTCACTACCGAAGGAGGTAGTTTTTTTACCTTGGATGACTGAAAATCCTTTGAGGTTTCGAGGCTGATGCTCATGGTTTTGAGTCCTCTTCTTCAGATAATCTATAAAAAGCTGTTTGGTTTTACTTAAAATACGGTTTTTGTCAATGCGAACCCCCTGCTGGACCTGCCTTGCCTGGCTTGGCCCGACTCAGCCGAATCCACTCGCGCTGAGCCTGGTGATCATCGTCGCGGTGACGGGCTGTGCTTCCGCCATGAGCCGGAAGAAATCCTCAATAAGTCATTGGAATCAGAGTGTTGAATCTTCCGCGACTGGTCTGGCCGGCGCTCCCGCAGCCCAGCAAGGCGACGGTCCCGTGCCAATTGGTCCGGAAGAAGTCGCCCGTTTTCCGCACCTTGCCCCTTACCGGGGGGATATCCTCCTGGCCCGGGAGAACCTGCAGATCGTCGCCTCTGGCGAACAAAGCGACTGGACTGTGATCCGGTCCTCCGGGACAGTTCCTGTCATCTTGGCGGCGTTTGAGGCCAGGTTGATAGATGGGAAAAAGACTTTCACGCGAAACACCACCATGGGCGGGGTCAGTTTGCGAGTGGAGTGCCCGTCCCGTTGTCCGTCCGGGTTGGGTGTTCGGCTGGAGGGTCTTGAAGAAGCGGTTCCCGGGGCAGGGCTCGCGGGCATCAGCCTGGCGCTGGTACCGAACCTCCCTGTTACCACAACACAGTCCTCACCCGCGAACCCGCATGTCCCAAACGTCCGGCAGAACACACCCGTGGCACGGTTGAGCGTGTCGCTGGGCGGGGTCGGGCCTGGCGTGTTCGTGGAATTGCTGCCGGACCAGGGAACCAACCTGCGATTGGCCAGCGAGTTTGTGACGCCCGGGGGGACTGTTCTCCCGGTTCGAGAAGGGGATCTGGTCGAGGGCGGCGACGCAAAGCGGATCAGCTACGTGCAATTCGACGGTCAGGGCGGGCAATTCCTGATCCTGCCCGGGCCAGGAAGTCAGGTCTCCCTGTTGCCGGGCAAATCCGTCAGGATCGATGGCGCCGCCCAGGCGGCGCGATGGTGGCTTTACGCGGGGGGCAAGGCCGTCCAGGCCGGCTTTCAATCGGCGCTGGAACAGGAGCTCGGGTCGGCTTTCCGTTCCCGACAGGTCAGCCTTGAGGGCGCGGTTCAGGTGCCCCGCATGTCCTCCCCGGCTGACACGTGGCTGACCAACGACAGTGGCGATCCCCTCCTGATGCTGAACCTCGGGCGAGACCAGACGTTGAGTTTACCTGTCGAGACCTGGTCCATGAATGAGACCGCGATACCTTTCGTGTTGAGGACCAGTGGGGTCCAGACGGGAGAGCGTATCGGCAAGAGCGCTGGTTCGTTGTTCAGCGTTCAACCGGAGTCTCTGGAGCAAGTCAGCCTTTACGGGCAACCCACGGCAACCAGCGACGGGCAGGTGCCGGCGCCCGGGTTGCCCGACATGGTCGCGGTCGTGCCACTCGGCCCTGCCAGTGAAATGCGCCGGGTTCTTATGCGTTACGTTCCAGCCGATGGCCTCGAATTGACGGGTCCCGGGATGGCCAGTGTCCACCGGTGGCCCGTGACGGTCCAGTTGCCCTACGGGGTGTATGAGGCTTTTTTCTTCAGTCGGTCCCGTGGCTTGATTTGTCGCGTACCGTTTGATGTCTCCCGCCTGCGCGAACCGGGCAGCGTTCCGTCCGTTTATTGCGGCCTGGCCCAGCGCGCCGCGGCACCTGAGCGTTTGCCCGTCATGGATGGCGCGTCGATCGTGATGTTTGATCCGGATCAATTTGCCGTGGTGAGGAACCAGGTGCTTGGTGTGGATTTCAAAGTTTTTCCGGCTCCTGACGATGCCACTCGCGCGATTTTGCGTGGGCTGGGCAGTCAAGAAACAGATGATGGCGAACTTGAGGCTCGATTCGCCCCTTCGGGCGTTACCCGCACAATTTTGATACCCTGTCCCCTGGACCGGGGATTGCTTGAAAGCCTGCGCTTCACGCAGTTGGGTCGCACGACAACGACATTTGCCATTCCAGCGCGAAATTGTGCCTCCGATTTCAGGGAAAATCCTTGGGGAGTCATCGAAGAGATGCGCGCGAAGGGTATGGATGTGCGGGTGGTGCCACCGCCGGGCGTCTCCCAGTGGACGAGCAACCTGGATGCCGTTTTTCCGTTGGAACCGATCATTGCCAACGGGTCGGGCAGTGCGACGGACGGGGTGAGGCCGGCGGGAATTCCGGACGGGCTCGGTCGGGGGGGCACGTTCATTTCGATTGGATCTGCGCGCAGGATAGATACGACGAGAGTGCAAGTGCCAGTCCGGATCGGGCGTGCCGTTACGGGATCCCGGTATCTGGATCCCCCTTGGAAGCTTCGCCGGATCCGGGTCATCTCCGAAGGCGAGGTTCTGGTCGAAGTCCCCGTGGATCCGAAACGTCAGGACTATCCTCTTTCGTTCAAGCTGGAAACCCGGGGCGCCATAAAGCAATCCGTGAGGCATTTCCGTGTTGAGCTCGCGGCCCGCGTCCCGGACACGCTGGGGGCAGTGCTTGGAGTCGCGGACGATTTTGTTGTCGCTGAAAGCCAGATGGTGGACATGAAATGAATTCGAATCAAGAAACCCGGCAAGGGCCTGTCCTGATCCCACAGGAAGTCATCCGCATCAAACGTGATGGCGGTGTCGTCCCGCTTGATTTGTTGCGCGCGTTCCTGACGGGTTTTCTCGAACAGAAAGTCGAGGATTACCAGGTCTCCGCGTTTTTGATGGCGACCCTGCTCAAAGGGATGAACGCGCAAGAGACGGCCGATCTTACGACGGTGATGCGCGACAGTGGCAAGGTGTTGGCCTGGGACTATCCGCGGCGCATGATCGTCGACAAGCATTCGACTGGCGGTATCGGTGACAAGACTTCGTTGATCCTGCTGCCCCTTTGCATCCTTGAGGGTTTGTATGTGCCCATGATCGCTGGACGTGGGCTCGGCCACACGGGTGGAACCCCGGGCGTTCCAGTGAAAATCCCCGGGAATGAAGTTTTCCCGGTACACCTCCTCCGCCGCGTCTTCCCCCCCCTCCG
The DNA here is from genome assembly GCA_010029825.1 of bacterium. GTDB lineage: Bacteria > Bdellovibrionota_B > Oligoflexia > Oligoflexales > RGVZ01 > RGVZ01. The sequence continues at coordinate 14,742 of RGVZ01000090.1, forward strand.
CAAACAGGGGGCTGAGGTCCTCGAACGGAATCCGGTTTTCCCGAGCGAAGGAGGCCCAGAAACGGGTGTACTCATTCTTAAGTTTTTTTTCTGCCATCATTTTGGGGTACGGGTAAACCACAATCAGTAGACCGAATTTTTTTTCGGCCGCCAGTGTCTGGATCCGGCGCACGGCCCGGGCCGACTGCTCCAACCCCTCCCGAAACCATGGGGTTTGGCCGCTCTGATCCAGCCAAGCAACTTTCCAACCGTTCCCTCGGATAGCCTGTCGCAGATCGAGGGTGGGCTGTTCACCGGGGTTCAGCCATTTCCTGATTTGGCGGATCGCTTGGTAGGTCAGGCTGTACTCGTACCAGCGGAGTCGCACAAATTTCGGGGTATTTTTTTTCTCGTTTTCATTCGGCCTTCCAGAAACGGCTGGATTTCTTTTTCATCCCAGGAATCCCCCGCATCGATCATTAGAACCGCCGTGTCCCACCGCACCCCCTGCTGTAGCAGTTTTCGCATCCACCGCTCCGTGAGCGAGGGACAGTGACTGGCAATGCCGAATCCGAGCACATCCACCCCGACGGGGGCTAACCGT
>RGVZ01000010.1 GCA_010029825.1 bacterium
CCCGTCGCCAACACCTCTCCCAGGACGAGGTATGGAATCTTCTCCGCCGGGGGCAACTCGTCGGCAGGACGTCTCGTGGCAAGGTCCTGGTCTACGAGTCGATCGGCGCGGCAGCCATCGCCAATCCGGCGCCAACGCCCACCCGGCAACCTTCCGAGGGAGACCTGCCGCCCCTTGAGTTCGGCGCGACCACACCCCCCTCTGATGCCCTTCAAGGCGCGACTTCGGCGGGATTCCCGGGAACTCCGAACGCCATTGTCTCCTTGGAGGATTCCGGACTTCCGCAATCGACGGAACTGGCGTTGCTGCTGGATCACCTGAGCCTTGCCAAAGAGGAAAACCGGGAAATCCTGCGATTGACCCAGGACACCTTGACCAAGTTGTCTGCCATGACTGACGCGGTCGTCCAGATGAAGGACGAAGTCATCAAGTCCAAGGACGTCCAACTGGCCGCCCTCCGCGAAGCCCTTGAGCACAAGGACCGGACCATGGCGCAGTTGCTCCAGGAGAAAGAAGACCTCGAGATTCTCAACCGGACCCTGGGTACCGCCCTCGGAAATGCTGCGGGTCCCGGTCAGGAATGATATGATTTCTGGGACGTTATCCCTCAAACGGGTACCCCAGGGGTCTATCGCGAATGCTGACGGCGCGACATGGCATCATAGCGGCGATCCTTTGCACCGCCCCGCAATTGCTCGCGCAGGAAATCCCTGAACACTATCTGGCACCCGGACCCACGGGCTCTGGCGGTGCCGGTGTCGCGTCCGCCAATGACGACGATGCCATTTGGACCAACCCGGCAGGAGTCGCGCGGGTCCGCAAGGCGCGATCCAGGACGGGAACACGAACCAAGATCCCGAATCTGGTGCTGGGCGCGAATTCCAACAGCCGGGCTTTTTACGGCACGATCTCGGGCGCGGGAAACAGCTCTGTCGAGGACCTCGTTGCCAACTCCGATGGCCTTGGCGAGAAGCCATTCTGGGTGCGGGCCGCCATGTTCCCTGTGACCCTCGTCAGCCTCGCCCCGTCATCGCCGGCCGCATTCGGCGTCTACATGAATTCCGTAACCAGCGCGTACATTGACAGCGCCGCCCCGTCTGACGCGCAGGTTACCGCGATCTCGGACATTGGCGGAGTCATCACGCTCGGACAAACAAACCGGTCAAACCGGTTCAGCTCAGCCATGCAGATTCGCCCGATTTACCGGTACTCGCTGGAGAACACGATTCCGTCCAACGACCTGGCGAACCGCTCGGCCTTGCAACATCAATTCACGGCGCTGGCGAACAAGGCCACCGCGGTGGCGATTGACGCCGGCGCTCTCTTCACCATGGCGGACTATTGGTTTCCGACATTCGGGGTCTCGATTCTGAACCTGCCTCTCGGGTGCAAGGACGGCTACCTGAACCCGTTTACCGAGAAACGCCAGACCATATGCGGCACGAAATTTACCGGAGATTTTGGCAGCCCGGACGCGATGTCCACCCTGGACCCTACGGACATCCGCGCGGGCGTCGCGATCTCGCCGCGATTCGGTCGTGATATCACCACCAGATTCTCCGTCGATATCCATCATTACGCATACGCGAGCGGCAGTCATTATTACGGACTCCCGGGAATCGAGGCTGGCAAACTCTTGCACGCGGGCGTCGAGATCTTCAGTGGATCGCCGCTCGAACCAGCCCCGTATTCATTGAGACTCGGTACCAACCAGGGCTTTTTCACATACGGGATCGAAGGCAGGATTGGTTACATGACACTTGCCTATGTTTCTTACGGGCAGGACACTTCAGCCAAGACCAAGCGGAGCGAAGACCGTCGCTCGCTGGTTTCCCTGACGGGAGAATTTTGAATGCGGAAAAAATCCCTGGTCATCATTGTCGCCGCGCTCCCAGTCGCGGCCTGCGTAACCACAATCGATCGTCCGGGATCTTCATCGCCGGCATCGTCAGTGCCAGCGACGCAAGCCCCTGCCGCGCCCGGATATGAAACAAGCCGCCCGGCAGCTGGCCAGGCCCCGCTGGTTCTCGCGCCTGTGCCTGATTCCCAGATCGCGGACTTCGCCGCGCGCCACGCGCTCTCCGTAGTCAGCCTCTCCGAGTCCGATGAGGCCTTGCTCAAGCGAATGCCCAACCAGCCCCAGGCAGGCTCGATCCACGAAGCCGCGCTGGTGCTTGGAATTGTGAAATCGTTCAATCCGGTGAATAACGCCGGAAATACATTCAGCGAGTCTGACCTTAACGCCGCGCGACCCGCCTTGAACGACAAGGAAAAGCCGTCAGGGCCTGCTACCGGGAAAGGCCTCGAGGGCGCCGCGTTGGCCCGCGGTGTTGACCTGCCTGGCGCTCTGGAAGTGAATCCTTTTGTGCAGAGCGCAGCCGTCGTGCGCCTGATCGGGTTGGCCGCGGACAAGGGCGGAAATTCGGAGGCTTTCAACAAGCGCCTTCGCGCCGCGATCGCAAAACAAACTGGCGAGTGGCGGACATTGTCAGATCGTTATGGCAGTGACACGGTGACAGCAACCACACCCACTTCCGCGCTGAACCAGCCGGTAGCGTCCCCGTCCGCGAGTCCTGAACCAGGTACTTCGGAAGTCAGCAAAATTCTCGAAGGAAACGCAGGTGTCAGTGACCTGCACTCAAGCGATCTTGTCATCAACGAAGCCGTCAAACTGGCTGAACAGGGCGAATTCGACAAGGCGATCGAGACCGTGAGAAGGGTTCAAAAGGACAGCCCGCTGCGTAAATTGTCCGAGGAAAAAGCCGTAGAATTCGCGAATTCCGCGGTCAGGGAAATGCGCCGGAAAGCCGCTCACGCGTTTTCAGCTGCCAATCAGGCGAACGACCCGGGGACCAGGAGTTCTTACCTGGAGAAGGCGAAAACAATCCTTGAGGAAGCCCTTTTGAAATATCCGGACGCGGACCAGGTCGGAACGGTCCGGGAAAACTTGACGGTCATCAATCGCGATCTCGAGCGCATTCGCCCGTCAAGCGCCCAGCGGAAATAACTACTCGTCCTCAGCGTCGCCTGAGTCGTCATCGACCTCCACGTCGTCTTCCGCGACAGCCTCGCCTTCGCCATCACCCTCACCACGAACCGCTTGACGCAAACGGCTCATCGGGATCGGAACGCCGAAATCGATGCCTTCCGTCTTTGCCCCGAGCTCGACTCGCGACTGGACGAGGTTGCGTACGGCCTCTTCGGGCGTAAGGAAAATCGGGTAACGCGAATGGTAATTGTAGCTCTCAAGGATCTTCCGCGGCTTGAGCATCACCCCTGAGAACAGGAACGGGATGCGCATGCGCTTCCAAAGTTGAAGAACCTCCTCGATGAACCCAGGGCAGACTTCCTTCTCGTCCTGCAAGTCGAGGACAAGGTAACGGAAATCGTGGGCAACAAGCCAGTTGTGCAATCCCACAGCGAGATCCTGGCATGCAGAACAATCCGACGAATTGTGCTGACAGGATTTGCTGAGATTGAGGATCACCGCTCCGTCAATTTTCTCGGGAATCAGCTCAAACATGCGGTAAAAACACTCCCATTCCAGAAAGTGGCACAGACGACACGGATGTCAGGTCAGACTTTCATGGATATGCAAGGAGCGGGAGGGGGGTCAATCGTTTTCAGAAGCCAAAGTCACCCGAACGCGCACAGGCGATCGACTACCTGCGCGACAGAGCGTCGCTTTAAATCTGTAACCCCCTTTGATAACAGGGTTTTTTTTAAACCCAGGACACCCTCAGCTGCACTTCCCGGAATCTGCTTTTCTTCAGCTGCCTCAAAACTGATCGTCCCGGCACGCAGCGTCACAGACTCTGGTCCGAGCAGCATGAGCAGGCGGGCATCTTTGTCATGGTCCAATGTTCCGGTACTGACCAGATGGGCTCCCTTGACGGTTGATTGGGCATGCATCTCGACGTGCCACACAATCTTGTCGGCCCGTTTGCGGGCTGGCGCCAGCCGTTTGGACACGATCACCTGCCAGACCAGGCCGTCACGGTCGTGGATCAAGTCGAAGACAGATGTTTCCTGCATGCTTTTCATAGCCTCGTAGTTTTAGGACTTGATTCCATTGTACCTCAGCTGGAATGCTCCGGATGAACGTTCACAGGTGGACTTCCCTCGATGGCGGTGAAGTGATTCCAAGTGCCAGAAAATTTTGCTCGATGGCCGCGCTCATGGTTGCCATTGGACTTTCCGGCTGTGTTTACCGGTTTACCAACCTGCACGTCGCGGCCCCCGAGGGCATTCGCACCGTGGCAGTCGAAGCCGTTTATGACGCCAGCCGGGAAATCCTTCCTCACGAACTCCTGTGGGAGGAGTTGCAAAGGACCATCGCGGCGGAAGGCCACTTGATGCTGGCAAAGGCATCCAAGGCGGACGCGCTGCTGCGGGTGAAAATCAAGAACGCGAGGTTCTCACCGACGGGCACCGTGGTAAAGCCGCAGACGCTGACCAAGGACCCCGCGGCCATATCACCAACCCAGGAATCATTGCCGGATTACAGGGAATTCAGGACCTTGACAGAAGCGGCTGAGCTCATGCCATCAACGGCTGTCATGATCGAGGTGGATGTCCAGTTGTGGCACCTCACAAATCGTAAACTTCTCTTTGAACGCTCCTACGTCCAGACGGAGAGCTTCCTCTCGGTTCGTCCGTCCACTTCCCCCCGCAACAACTACCTGCGGGAAAACGAGGCCTTCCGGTCTGACTTCGCGCGCATGGCGAAATCCATATCCGAACGGGTTGTCAGCGACTTGTTGATCAAGGCATCGTAACCGGAACCGGAAGCGCAGGGTCGCCGCAAGGTCCGTCTCAAATGCGCGACATCACTGCGCCAGCCATGTTCGGCAGGGCGCGACTCTGACCCATGAACGTCACAGCCAGTTGCAGCAAGTAGACCGCGTTCTCTTCGGGAACATCGAATTCCTTGGTGCGCAAGAGTCGCACACCCCAGCAGGCCGACGGAGCCTCAAACGAGACGCCAAGGCGCGTCTCGTAAGACTCGACGACCGCGGCGTTGTCCTTGGTCCTGCGCGCCAGCGAGGCAAAAATGTTGAACCACGGCACAATCGTTGTGGCGATATTGGCGGTCCTGGTGGAGACCAGGCGGTACGAGGCAACTCCATCGGCGCCAATGTCCACCTCCTTGTCCTGTGAATAGGCGAATGAGGTCGATGTCCGTAACACAGACGGGGGATTGACGTTGACCTTAACGCGGGTCGAAGTTCTGTCATAGATGTTGTAGCTGGAACTTGAAGACAGACCCCAGTCGCCAACCTGGGTGCCAAGATCGAGAAACGGTTCGCTCCACGGTCTGGACTCCCGGCTCAGCTCCCCGAGACGCGTCCGCTCGCTTGCTTTCCTGAAGTCGTAAGTGATCCCCGAGTTGATGGTCAGCAATTCGCTGTATGCGTTGTCCTCGATCGCGTAACGATTGAAGAATCGCTTTGAGCCATCGGACCCGAACATGTCGTCATGCCCCTTCAGCGGACGGTCGAGCGCGAACAAAAGCTCCCTGCGGGCAAGGTCCTGCATGTCCTTGCCCGAGCGCGCCGCCGGCTGTGAAGAGCCGTCCGGCCGCACGGCACGGTCCGCCTCAATCAAGTCCGCGGGGATCATCCGCCAGCCACGAGTGAACAGACGCCAGCGGTGGGATGTTGAAAGACCGACCGTCTGATAAACGCGGAACTGGTCCTCCTCCGGAAGATCCATGTCCGTCGAATCGATCCGCGGCTCCGAACGATCTGACTGGAAATAAGTCGGAACTCCTCCACCATTTGGCAGCGCCTCGCTGCCGTACGGTCCGTCCCTGACAACGACGGGGCGGGTCGCGAACGTGACCGACCAGTTCATCAAGTGCTGGAGGAACCTGCGTGAATCCGAAAGCGGCGAATCAGTCGCCGGCAATACGCTGGTGACATCCGCGAGGCCGTCCAGGGGTAACTGGAACCGGACACCGAGTCGCCAACTCGACTCGCTGGTCGAGCGATCCTCATAAGCGCTGGCTGATATGAGGCGCGTCTCGGCGTCCACAAACTGGTCGACTTTAACCGCGGAACGACTGCTGACCGGAGCCAACAAGCGCAAGTCGAGACTTTGCCAGCGTCCATCCCCGAGAGACTCAATGGACGATCCAGCGAAACTGTCAGGGGTGCCATAGTCACGGATCTCAAGATGTCGATATCGCACGTTCCCGTACATGGGAAAACGAGTCTCGTCGTCAGGCGTGAGGCGGAACAACCGGGACTGGGCCGAGAGAGCGAGCGGGATTTGCTCACCGTCAAAGTGCCCGGAGGAACGAATGTTGTCCGCGAACAGACTGCCAGCGCCGGCATAAAAATCACGGGCGTCATAGTGCGCCATGAACCCTGAGTGATGAAACGCCGGGTACACGCGTCCGCCCAGTACGGCCGCCTGGAAATCGTCGGGCAGATACAGGTCGTAGTCGTAACGGTGGTCTGTCTGGATGGATCCTGAGGTCATGACAGAAAAGCGCGGGGTGAGAAATTTCAGGCCCTGCCAGTTCGCGCTGCCGCGCCAAAGGTTCGAGGGTGCCGCCAACTGACGACGCAGGTCTGCGTCACATGCCGCCTGGCGCGCCGGATCGACAGCAAGGCAGTCCTCGTTGACGGAATTCCAGTAATCAGGCGACGACAATCGTTCCACCAGGGCGTTTTGATCCGCGACAGGCTCCACGGAAGATCCGTTGGACATTCCGAACAAACTGACCCCGGACTGACGGCGGGCACCGGCCAGCCCCCTGGTAAATACGCCAGACAGCATCTGGCGCCGGCGAATGTCTTGCAGCCACATCTGGTCGCGCATCCCTTCCAGATTCAATGACCAGCCCTCGCTGACACGACTCTGTTGCCGGGCCTCCAGGGAGAGCCTCGTGCCCCTTTGCTCGAAGAACTCCGTCGCGACAGTCATGTCGGCCGACGGACCGAAATCGAAGTACACGGGTTGCGAGAAGACGGTACCGGACACCGGATCGTGACTGAAGACAGGCAGCAAGAAACCAGATTGCCGTGAATCCTTCACGGGAACACGAAAGTACGGCAGGTAAAATACCGGGACGCCACCGATCTCGATGACTGCGTTCTTGAAGTCCGCGTAACCGCCGACTTGCGCCTCGCTGCGCTGCGCGCGAATGGCCCATGCGGGGTCCTCGCCCGGATCGCAACGGCAAGACGTGAACAGCGCGTCCTGCAGAGTGAAGTCGTTGCCGCCCTTTCTCTCGATCGTCTGTCCTCCCATCCGGAAATAGGCCGCGGAAGCGCCCGAACCACCGAACTTGCGGAACAGATCCTCGCGATTCTTTTCCCAGTACAGGCGCCTGCGCTGGTAGACCAACCGCCGGTCATTGCCCAGCCGGGCCAATGCGGGATTTTCCTGGGCGCGGACAAGATCCTCCTGTTCCAGCAAAAGCGCGTACCGGTCGATGAGATCTTCCGACAAGGACTCGCCCGCCGCCGCCGCCACACGCGATGACTCGCGTAACCTCGCGCGCGCGCCACGGATGATCCGCAGGCGACTCTGGCGCGCCATCTCAAAATCAATCTCGGCCTGTGAGAACCCAAGGATTGAACGCGATATCTGGCCAGCCTGATCCGGGTCGTTGACCATCATCACCGCAGATTCGAGCCTGAAGTCCCCGGAGCTGACAAAAAAACGAAGGCGCTCGCCGGTGAACACCTGACGATTGCTGATGATCACAATATGGCCGTCGGCCTCAATCGTTCCCGCGGCCTGGTCGAACAAGATCCGGTCGGCGGAAATAACGTTACCGGAGCCGAGGGCGATGACGTCCCCCTCGAAAATCTGTTGCTTGCCATCGCGCGTGAAACTGGAGCTGCGGGCGTCAAAAAACAGTTCCGGGACATTTTCGAGGGGACCCGTGAGCCTCGAGATCGAATCGCCATCAGACTGGGCGCGCGCCGGCGACGGGGCCAGGACCGTCAGGGCCAGCAAGACGAATGGAAGAAGGATCACGGTCGCGAACACGATGGCAGAGTTCGAGCGCCGCGGCCAAGGCTGCTTCGCGCGGTCCGCGCGGCGTTTGCGATTGCCGCCACGTGGTTCCTGTATCTGTACCAGTGACAACCCCAAGAGCTTCTCCCACCGCCATCACCGAGCCGCAAACCACCCATGGCGTTGGCTCGCTTGCTGATTCCGGCATCGCAGCCAATATCCGCGTGGCCTCCGTGAAATCGCCCGCCAACGGCAGGTCACGATATGGCACAGGGATGGAATCCGGTTTAAGACCCCGATCATTTGAGATTCTAAATAGCACAACGGGTTGAAGCTTTCCCGACAAAACGTCAAGGATCCCGCCAATATCCTTGTCATTGAGGATCGAGACGATTCCCGGCAACGTCGCGCCCTCGCCGAAGGCGCGATCGAGAGCCTCGACAAAACGGCGCGCGCCATGAGGGTTGTGACAAACGTCAAATAAAAATTCGCGATCGCGCGCACCATCCGGAACACGCACCGGATGAAACCTGCCGCACAAGACTGGCGACCACGGGCCTCCGGGAGCTGAAAAGGCCTCAAACAAAGAAGTGATCTTCCGCGGTCCGTCGAAAGACTGCCCCGCCTTGCCAGACTTGTCCCGGAGCCAACAAATCAGCGCCGCGGCGGCCGCGCAAAAATTCTCGATCAAATAAGGAGCCGCGCCATCAAAAAAGGACGGCAATGGGGCTTCCAGACGAAACGGCTGGCCTGACAAGCGCCGGCCGGGATCGAACCAGAATTTGACGCCATCTGGCGTATTCGCGATGCCAAAGTCCCGGCCGAGGCGCAAAAGAGGGGCTGATCTGGACGCGGCGATGGCCTCGATGACCCGCATGGCATCGGCATCCCCGGGATTGCGCAATTCAAACCCCGCGACGGCGGGCTTCCCGGGGCGAATGATGCTGGCCTTCTCGAACGCGATCTTGTCGATGGAGCTGCCAAGGTAATCCGCGTGATCAACGCCGATGCTGGTGATGATACACAGGTCCGGATTCGCGATGTTGGTAGCATCCAGGCGGCCACCGAGTCCGGCTTCCAGGACATTCACCTGGGATCCACGCCCCTCCCAGACACGAAATCCTAGAAGCAAGGATGCCTCGAAAAAGGACAGTTCCGCCCAGAGTCCCGCGTCGACGCGGGAGACGAGTCCAGGAATCGCGCGCTCCAGATCGCTCTCGGTCACGGGGTGACCGGACATCTGGATACGCTCGGCAAAAGACAACAAATGAGGAGACGTGAACAAGCCGCAACGCAGGCCGGCCAATGACAGCAATCGCCAAAGAAAAGCCGATGTGGTGCCCTTGCCGTTGGTTCCCGCGATCATGATCGAGGGAGTACGAACCGAGATCCATCCCAGTTGCTCGTTGGCCTCCTGCACGCGCGCCAGCCCCGGCTTGATCCGGGACAGGCGCTTGGCGAAGAGTTCTTCGAAACGGATGGTCACAGGCCGCGCGACCTTGCTGGGATGACTCAGTGCTTGTGACTGGTCGAGGGGAGGAGGATGTTCAGCAACTGGGCAACCGTGACGCGCAGGGAGTCGCGGTGACAAATCATGTCGACCATGCCGTGCTCAAGCAGGAACTCAGATCGCTGGAAACCCTCCGGGAGATTGGCGCGGATTGTCTGCTGGATCACCCGGGGACCGGCGAACCCGATAAGGGCCTTCGGCTCCGCGATATTGATATCCCCCAGCATGGCAAAGCTGGCGGCAACCCCGCCCGTCGTGGGATGGGTAAGTATCGAAATGAACGGCACGCCAGCATCGCGCATTTTCGCGAGGGCGGCACAGGTTTTGGCCATTTGCATGAGGCTCAGGATACCTTCCTGCATCCTCGCGCCGCCGGATGACGTGACGACTACCGCCGGCTCACGCGTTTCCGCCGCGCGCAGGAACAACCGCGCCAGTTTTTCACCGACCACGGAGCCCATGCTGCCTCCCATGAACTCGAAGTCAAATACACCGAGGTGCACCGGTCTTCCGCACAGAAGGCCGCGACCCGTGATGATCGCGTCGTAACGGCCAGTCCTGCCGTGCATGTCACGCAGGCGCTGGCGATAAGATTTGGAGTCTTTGAACTCCAAGGGGTCGGTACTGCAAAGTTCCGCGTCAGCTTCATCAAACGAGTCCGCGTCCAGGAACGAACGAATCCGGTCCTCTGCGGGCATCGCGAAGTGATGGTTGCACTTCGGACAAACATTGAGGTTCGCGACAAAGTCCTTGCGGAAGACAATCTCACCGCACTCGGAACATTTCTCCCACAATCCACTTGGCGGATCCTTCTTCAGGCTTTTCGTCAGTGGAGCCTTCTCACGATTCAACCAGGCCATGCGCGCCTCCTGTTTTCAAGCGACCCTCAAACTAGCAAAAGGACGCCCACGGGGTCAATTGACGAGGTACCCGCCTTTTTGGGGCTTGCACAACGCCAAACACTTGGTACACTTCATCACAAGCAAGAAAAAAGATCGCTATCGGCACAGCCAGTCGAACGTATCCAAGGAGAGGATGCTTCCATGCTTTGCAAGCGCTGCCCGCATCATGTGCGCCACGGAAAGGTCGCCGCTGACGGCAAGACGATCGAATTTCAGGATCGCTGTGGCCTGAAGATGAAGAATGCGGGCGATCACGCTTGCGCGCATTTTCCATTCCCGAAAGTCTTCGACTATATCGAGTGCGAAGTCTACCGGGCGACATTCAAGAGTACAGGAATGAAGAACGATGTCGTCCCAACCTCGGATTTCCAGTACTCGGACAACTTCAACAGCCAGCCGATCACGGACATGGAGCTGCTCTGAGCCTTTTGTGAGTCAACACGCGAATGCCAGGGCCGGCAAAGCGTGGCGTTTTTGTTTTTAGAACCATTTTGGAGAGGTAGTAGATGAATCGCGCTGAATTGATCGAATCGATGGCAAACGAAACCAACCAGACCAAGAGCTCCTGCGAAGCATGGCTGAACGCATTCGTCAGCACCGTTGAGAAGAACATCAAGAAGAACGACGGTGTGAAGCTGATCGGCTTCGGCACCTTCACTGTCTCCAAGCGCAAGGCCCGCACCGGCCGCAACCCCCAGACCGGCGAATCGATCAAGATCCCGGCACGCACGGTTCCGGTTTTCCGCCCGGGCAGCGAACTCAAGGCAAAAGCCAAGTAACCCGTTTCGATCATCGAATTTCCGGGCGCGGCGCGAGCCGCCCCGGGATGCGGCCCAACCAAGGGCTCTTCACCGTCATCCTGAGGCAGGGCCGAAGGATCCTCTCTTCCCCGTCATCCTGAGGCAGAGCCGAAGGATCCTCTCTTCACGAGAGTGATTCACGCAAACGCGCGCGAACCAGCTCGGGCCAGGGCGCGCCATCGTTGGACTTGCCCGCGGGAACATACAACCTTGTGATCTGCGCGCGAACCGCGCTGGCATCGCTCGTGTTCAGCGTGAAAAAGTCCTCGATGGGATACACGCGCGGGACCTGGAAATCGTCCTTCTTGATCAACCGCAACTTGTAACGCGAGGGCTCGTCCTTGGATCCGCGAGGGCGGAATCGCGTCAGCGAGTTGGCACTGGATATCCGTTCTACCGGACAACCGGCGGCATTGATGATCGACTCCGCCTGCCCTGTCATCTTGTCCGCGGCCGCCTGATCCACTTGACCGCTGATTTCAAACACCCGTTTCCAGAACCGCCGGTTGAGCAGCAGGTCATCCAGCGTCCCGGTGAACCCCGCAAGCGCCTCCGGATCGTGTGAAAGAGTGGCTTTCGCCGCGTCCTGCAGGGCACCGTAAATGTTGTGCTCGTCAATGCGCGCGTATTGCTCCGGTTCCGCGGGCAAGGTCCAGCCCGGAATCGCGCGGGAAAGGTGCTTGATCATGGCCTCGGCAGCCACCGCCGTCTTGTGGAAATACAGCTGCAGGTACATGGAGTGGCGGGCGCGCAGATAGTCTTCGAAAGCGGCCATTCCGGAAAATTGAATGGCAAGGTGAACCGACTGCTCCCGGGGATCAAAATACATGGCCAGGGAGTTCAGGATCCGGCTCTCGTCAAAAATACCGTACACGACCCCGCATTCCCGCGAATCGCGCAGCAAATAGTCCATGCGGTCCACGTCGAACTCGCCCGAAATGAGTTCATTGCAGAAACGGTAAGCACCGAATCGCCATAGCGGAGACCCATCCACGGGGGGAATCTCGGGTGTCATGATGGATGCGATGTCCTGAGGCTCAATCCACATCACATCAGGATTCTGGGAATACACATCCCGGAACAGGCGATCGAGCAGCAGCAGGGTGAACACCTCATGCCGGACCTTTTGACTTGAAGGGTCCTTGCCGGCCGCCACCAGATCGTCGACTTTCTTGTCCAACCAACGATCCAGCCATTTTGGACGCGGCTTCGCAGATTCCCGGACCGTCTTCCAGCTCGCCAGGAACGCCTCGCCTGAGTGTGAGAATGGAGGATGCCCCAGGTCGTGTAACAGGGCCGCAAGGCGCAAGGCCTGAAGGGTGTATGCCGACTCGAAAAAATCGTTGGCCATCGGGAAAGTCGGCGAAAGCAAACCATGGGTACCGCCACGGGCTCCGCCGCCTCCGCGCAGCTCCCGTTCGTGGTAGTCGTCGAATTGCAAGGCGCTGGACGCCAGACGTTTCTGGTTCGCGCGCAACTTTTCCCAGGCGACACCAGCGAGGTGCATCACACCGAGGGAATGCTCAAAACGGGAATGGGACGCGCCCGGGAATACGTACTGAAGAAACGCGAGCTGCTTGATGCGCCGCAATCTCTGGACGTAGGGATGGGAAAGGACCCGGTCCTCAAGGTCCGAAATGTCTATCGTGCCGTGGACATTCTCACGGATTCGCCTGACGATCGGAAGTTGGATGGACACAGTCTCGGTTCCTGATGATGCGCGCCCTGAAACATGTACAAAGAAATTGTCCGACAAATCACGAAACAATCAAGCGCGGTAAAACGCGCCCACACACCCGGTCAGGGAATTCGCGCCATACCTCCGCACTTCCGCCAGAAGTTCCGACCGGATGGCCCAGGCTGCCAGGGGGCCGCGCAACCACAAGGCCGTCATGACCTCGACCCCGGAAGCCCCGCGCAGGACCTTCTGGAAGGCTTCCTCACCAGTCGTGACGCCGCCGGATCCGATCATCGGCAAATCGCCTTTGTGGACCGCCCATGCCCACTCGAGCAACTGGTTGGTCACCGACAACGCCTGCGCCCCCGAAACGAGAGCCGGCTCCGGCCATGATACTTGGCGGGCCGAACCCGCGACGATCCCCTGATATCCCAAGTCCGCGACGGTTTCGACCATGTTCTGGAACCCGGTTCTCTCCGGCCCCGGAGCAAGTTTCACCCACACCGGCAGACCCTGCAGCAAGGCTGCCTCGGAAGCCAGCGCCTCGAGAACGGCCACCACAGTCCGGTGATCTGTCGCGGAAACTCCCCAGGAAAGAACCACGACGGGTTTGCGCCCTTGCGCGAGGCGGAGCAAGGCCGACATGACTGCCGCGACGGCCCGCACAGAGCCCAGCCACAGCGGAACTTCAATATTTATCGCGACCGGACCGGACAAACGAGCGGCAACCTGATCCAGGTTGCCGGCCGCCGATGGCCAGCTGATTCCAGCCCCGGACGCGATGGCGCCCCCCTGTCGCGACCTGGCACCGAGGACGATTCCGCGACCGGGCGCGTCACCCGCGAGGGACAGGGAGTGCCCCGGGGGCGCGAGCATGACGGAGCCAGCTTCGGCAAAAGAAAGCCCCATGGGCCCGAGTGCCCGCAACCGGGCGCCATCGCGCTCAAATCCGGCACCAAGACCGATTGGATGCGGCAGTTTACCGAAACCCGGGATCTCCACCGCCAACGCGTGTTCCTGCAAGGAAACCCGGGACGTCACCGCGTCCGGGAATCTGGCGGCCGCGGACATGACGGACAATCCAGCCCTGCGCGCCCATTCTGGCGGCATGAAACGCAGGCACGCGAGGCACTCCAGCAGGTCTGTTCCGGCTTTAATCATGTTAATATGATTGTACGCCAAAATATTTATGAAAGTCACAATCAGGCTGCCGGAGACCTATCGTGATCATTACTGCGATCAAGTACCGCACGCATGGACGCCAGGAACCAGAAGTTTTTCGTTTCACAGGGGGCACCGCCGGCATGCGCCACGCGGTGTGCTTCGTCACCGCGGACGATGCCACGCGCGGGAAAGCGAACGCCGCGCTGGCGCTGGTGCTCAACGGGACGCACTCAAACCTGATTTCGGACGCAGCGGTCCAGATCGCGGACAGCGCAGGAGACACCTGGGTGATCACGCGGGGGGCCGCCGGCTTCACCGTATCTCGCAACGGGGAAAACCTCAGCCGGGACCAGATCCGCAGCTCGCTCCTGTCCGCGTTGCTGGACCTCGACCTCGCGTTCACCGGCAACCAGCACGACGGGGGGGCCGAGGGCGACCAGATCGCGGCAATCATCGATGTCCGCAAAGGACCGGAGGGACGGCCCACGTTGGCACCTTGGAATCCGAACGCCGAAGGCGGCGGGCAGGCCGAGGGGGTCAAACCCAAAAAGGGCGGCAAGAGCAGCCAAACGCAGCCTGATTTCCGGGACTTCGTCGAGGGATCACTGAAAGAGGCAGGATCAAAAATCGCCTCGATCCTCGGCGCGGCAATCATGGACCACGCGGAGGAAAACCCGGCAGTCCTGAAGCGCCTCGTCGACGAGATCGAGCCTCTGACCCGTGAGGCCGCGACAATACAGGAGCAGTTGCGCGCCCTGGAAACGCCGGGATCCTTCTCGCGAGATGATCAGCGCCGCCTGGACCAGCTGGTTCCCGAGATCGAACTGATCGACAAGATCAAGGCGCTGGCAGTGCCCTTGCTTGACCCCGCCGAGGGGATCAGCGCCATTCAGGATCGCTTGCGCGCGCTGGACCACGAGCTCAATTTACGGCTTTCAAGTTTTGGCCTGCAAAAATCACCGGACCTGCAACACGCGCTGCTCAATCGCGAATGGCGCAAGGCGCTGGGATGCCTCGCGAAGTACCAGGCCACGCAGACACTGCGGGACCAGTGGACGACGTTGCTGGAATCGGCGCGCGAGGAACTCGACCCGCTGGTCGCCGAGCACATACATTCCGTGGAACAGTCCATCCGGCGCGATGACGAGCTGTCGGGAGAACTTGAGGCAAGCATCCAGATGCTCCGGCTCAAGGTTTCACCTGCCCCTTCGTCTATCATGCATCCATCGATGTCTGTCCATGCCCAGGTCTCGCGCGGTCAGCAGCCACAGACCTGGTTTGAGAAGCTCAAGGACTCCATCCATGGGGGTACGCAGGCCGCGCCGCCACCCCCACCGGCGCGCGCGCCCGAATTCCCGCCACGGGCATTCGTCGAGATGCTGGAAGCATCACAGGCCGCGCTTGAGTCGACCACCAAGCGTCTGGAAGTGATGCAAAACCATGTTGCCGCCATCCGTTCAGACGTTCACTCCCAGCGCGACGGGATTTCCGCCTCGATGGCTCGACTCGAGGAAGATTGCGCGGCCGCCCGCGCGGCGTGGCTGGAAATGGTCCATGTGATGGGGCTCGGGGCCGAAGGCGCCGAATTCCGGGTCGAGCAACTCGTCGATTTGCTGCTGAACCGGATCGAACTTGTGAAGCTTGAGGAGGAAAAAGACGAGCTTCGCGAGAAAATGCGTGACCGCCTCGCCCGTTTCGAGGCACTGGAGCGACTGATTATTGAGTGGCGCCAGCTGACCAACAGCCAGAAAGCGGCTGACCTTTCCCATCCGGGGATCATCCTGGGCGAAGCGCGTTCCATCATCCGGTATCGCGAGGAAAAACAAAAAGTGGCCGCGCGCCTGGCGCAAACGCGTGAGCGCAGCAAGTCCATCGTACAGAAACTGGCGGAGCTGGATGAACGCGCCGTTAAACTCAATACCGCCTGGCAAGCCGCGCTGAAAGATCTGGGACTTCCGGCGGTCAGCACGACGGACCCGCGCTGGGCAGAGGCGATGGCGGCGGCACGGCGCCTGCAAACAGTGAACCTGCTCTTCGCGGACTTTGACGAGGCTTGCGCCGGCGCGCGCAGGCAATTGGAAAACCCCGCCCTGGATGACACGGCTGGTGAACTGGCCCATGGCAAGCCGGTGCACGTTTACAACTGGCGTATCGCGCCCTCGGCGCGTGAGGAGCGACAGGAGTTCGTCCGCTTCGTCCGGGAACACAATTCGGGCGCGCTGCTCTTGATCCTGACTTGTGATCTGGATCTCGCGCGCGAGCTTCACGCGCAAGGATCCGGCAGATCCATCGAAGTCCGGCCGTCAACCGCGAATGTCCCCGCGCAGCAGACGTTGCTGAATCCGAGGGCGCGCCAGGCGCTGGCGGCTTTGACGAATACGAAAAAATCTTGAGCCACGATGCGAGAAGAAATGATTGCATTCATGAATCGCGATTAAGTATTGATTTCAAGATCGCTGTGATATTATTTTTTCATAGGTAAGAAAATCTTACGGGCATTTTCAAAGGATCATTTCAAGGAGGAAGGTCCATGTTGGGTACTCATGAAGTTCACGCACACGTAGAACACGCTGCTACTCCCGCCAAGCCGAAGAAGAAGCACAAGAAGAAGGCTGCCAAGAAGGCAACCAAGAAGAAAGCTGGCAAGAAGAAGGTAGCCAAGAAGGCAACCAAGAAGAAGGCTGGCAAGAAGAAGGTAGCCAAGAAGACCAAGAAGAAGGCTGCCAAGAAGAAGGCCGTTCGCCGCAAGAAAAAGTAATCGCGGCGGGCAGTTACGTGCCTTTGTTTGCAGTTTCCAGAACCGCGGTCCAGGACGGACCGCGGTTTTTTTTGCCCTTGCCGGGGCTGACCTCCAAAGGCATAACCTAAGATCCCGAAATCGCAGTCAACCTGTCCATCATGTCCAAGGAGTTCCGATCCGTGAATGCTGTCGTCGTGATCTACGCCTGCGCCGTTTTGGCGATGCTCGCAGCGGTTGTCTATGCCGTGCGGGTTCGCGCCGTCTCTCTCGAGTCAGGCGGCACTAGCCAGGAAGTGTCCCGTTTCAAGGAAATCTCTGACGCGATCGCCGAAGGGGCGATGGCCTTCCTTGCGCAAGAGTATCGTTACGTCGCCATTTTCGCCGCAGCCTTCGCGGCTGTCATCTTTTTCGCGCTCGACAATCCTGAAACCCCGGACATCAACGAAGGGCTTTACAGCGCCGTCGCCTTCCTGATTGGCGCCGCCGTCTCGAGCCTGTGCGCTTTCCTCGGGATGAAGATCGCGACGATGGGCAATGTCCGCACGACGGTCATGGCCCGCAAAAGCATTAGTGACGCGTTCCGCGTGGCCTTCCAGTCCGGCGCCGTGATGGGCTTCGGCCTCGTCGGTCTCGCTGTCTTCGCCCTGCTGACCCTGACCCTCGTCTACACCAACCTGCTGCACAACGTGCACCTGACCATGGAAATGGTCGCAGGATTCGGCCTTGGCGGCTCGACCGTCGCCCTTTTCGGACGCGTTGGCGGAGGCATCTACACCAAGGCGGCTGACGTGGGCGCGGATCTCGTCGGAAAAGTCGAGCAAGGAATTCCGGAAGACGATCCCCGCAACCCCGCCGTAATCGCCGACAATGTCGGCGACAACGTAGGCGACATCGCCGGTATGGGCGCGGACCTCTTTGGATCATGCGCGGAAGCCACCTGCGCGGCGCTGGTCATCGGCGCTACGGCGGCGGCCATCGCGGAAAACGAGACCGCCCGCCTCTACCCGATCCTCTTGACCGCGGTCGGCATTCCAGTGTGCTTGATCACGGCTTTGTTCGCCCGCATGGCCCCGGACGCCAAGTCGGCAGAACCGGTGCTGAAGCGCCAACTTCTGCTCTCGACGATCCTCATGACATTCGCAGTGTGGTTTGTGACGGAAAACGCGATGGTCGACAGCTTCACGCTCGGCACCCAGACGGTTCCCCGCAGTGCTGTCCTGTGGTCCGTCCTGGCTGGCCTCTGGTCTGGCCTGCTCATCGGTTACATCACGGAGTACTACACCTCGCATTCGTACGCCCCCGTGCGCGGCGTCGCCGACGCCTCCAAGACGGGCGCCGCAACCAACATCATCTACGGACTCAGCCTCGGTTATGAATCGGCTGTTGTCCCCGTCCTGGCTCTCGCCGGTACCACTTACCTGTCGTGGCAACTTGCTGGCATGTACGGCATCGCGCTGGCCGCCATTGGCATGATCTCCACCATCGCCATCGGCCTGACCATCGACGCCTACGGCCCGGTCAGCGACAATGCCGGTGGCATCGCAGAGATGGCAGAGCTCGGCCCTGAAATCCGCAAGCGTACCGACACCCTGGACGCCGCCGGAAATACGACGGCAGCGATTGGCAAGGGCTTCGCGATCGGTTCCGCCGTGCTGACGGCGCTCGCCCTGTTCGCGGCGTTCCTGACGCGGTCCGGTGTTGAGACCCTGAATCTGCTGTCTCCGAAAGTTTTCGCGGGCGTACTTGTTGGCGGTGTCCTGCCGTTCCTGTTCACGGCGCAGACGATGCTTGCGGTCGGTAAGGCAGCGTTCTCGATGATCGAGGAAGTCCGTCGCCAGTTCCGGACAATCCCGGGACTTCTCGAAGGAAAGGCCCGCCCGGACTACAAGAGCTGCGTGGCGATCTCGACCAAGGGCGCTCTGCGCCAGATGATCGCGCCGGCCATCCTCGTGCTGGCGTCGCCTCTGTTTGTCGGTGTCGCGTTCGGCATCGAAGCACTGGCGGGACTTCTGGCTGGTTCGCTCGTCACCGGTGTGGTGATGGCCCTCTCGTCATCCAACTCGGGTGGCGGATGGGACAATGCCAAAAAGTACATTGAGAGCGGCGTTCACGGTGGCAAAGGCAGCGAGGCTCACAAGGCCGCTGTCGTTGGTGACACGGTGGGCGACCCGTTCAAGGATACGTCTGGACCGTCACTCAACATCCTGATGAAACTGATGGCGATCCTCAGCCTCGTATTCGCGCCGTTTATCAAGTCTGCACATCTGATTGTCGCTGGCTGGTTCGGAATGTAGTCAGGATATTTCGTCAAAAGCGAAAAGCCCCGGTTCCGTGAACCGGGGCTTTTTTGATTCTCAGAGCAGGTCAGAGCCCGCAGGTCAGGGTTCAATTCGCGCGAATCAGATCGAACACCCGGTTCCACAGTATCACATGTTGCTGAAGCTTCTTGTCTTCCGCTCCACGTGCGCCCTCAAATGAAAATGCACGCCGCCCGTATTTTTCGAGATAATAATCATCTGAACCACCGATGGCCCCGTACCCAAGCAGGTCATTGACTGTCCCGTAAGGGTAACTGAACAGGTTGGATACAATCTCACCAACTTCCTGATGACGGGCAAGTTGGTCACCGGTCAGGTGTTGTTGCCGGGTATAGGCCCAAGGGTGGATCAAACCGCCGACGCAGCAGTGGTACTCCATGGAGGCCTCGACCAGGAGATCACTGGACATGGACTCGCTGGCAATGAAGTCGGTTATGCCGCGCGTCTCCGGTTGCGCAAATCCCTGATTGCCCGCCGCCTGGATCCTGAAATCGCGGTTCAAGTCCGCGCCCCGCGCGTTCTCGCGCCGTCCCGCGGAATAGCCGTCTGGATTCATGACCGGCACGAAATAGATCACTCCACCTGCGCCGAGAAACGCCTCAAAAGCGGGGTTTTGTTGGCCTGGCTTCATGAACTCAAACGGCAGCCGGTCTGTGATGTGCAAATATTCATTCCCGTGGATTGCCTCTGAAATCAAGATTGCGGGACGAAGATTACCGGGACTGTTGCGGAAATTCTTGTCGTGAACCTTCAACACCATCAGGCGTTTACCACTAACGGAAGTCCCATATTGAATCCAGTCCGCGCGATGGCCTTGGGCGGATGCCAGCCCCGCGAACTCCTGATGGATCGTCGCCAAAGGACGCCGCGAGATCCCGGAATCGCTGTGGGCCTGTTCATAGGAGAACTGCGCGAAAGCCATTGGGCTGTTCAGGCAAAAGAAGCTGATCGTGATGCCGAGACTCGACAGGGAACTCCGCAAAAACTTCATGGACAGCCTCGCGAATCACAGGTTGGTCTTGAAAGGCGCGCCCGTCAGTCGATGGACGCGAGCGCCTTTTCGATGCGGGATTTGATCGACTTGTGGACGTTCAAGCCTTGCAGGATCTGGTCGCGGTACCGAGGTTCAAGGTTGCGCAGGATCTCAAGGACTTCCTTGATTCCCATTTGCGCCATCGTCGCCCGAATGCGCTCGACCTGGGGATCAACGCCCGGAGCCTCGACCTCGCGGTATCCGGACTTGAACACGGGCGGCTCGCCGGCAGGAGGAAGGGCCGGGCGCGCCCTGACCGCGGCGGGGTACTGGCGATACCTCATTTGCGCGGCCTGACGCCTGCGAAGAATCCGCAATGGAGCGAGAGCCAGCATGAGCAACAGGACAAACGCCATCGCGGCCCCCGCCCCGGCAACCACAGAAAGTTCCGTCGTCCCGAGACCGCTGAACACGGAAGTGATTCGTGCCCGGAGGGGTTTCGTCAATTCATCGATCCCGGATGCGTCAACACGGCCACCGAAGAATTCAATCAATGCCCGGGGTGGTTTCGCGGCGACCGTGAGCGGGGCGAGATCAGCGCTCTTCTGATTCAACCACGGCGGCGGAATGCGCCTGATCCTGAAATCGAAAATTGGAGCCATTTTCACGGTCTGCCCACCGTCTGCTCGCGCGACAACCGGGGGATTGGCGGGTTCAGGGCCAAAAACGATTGTGTAACCCTGTTCTTCGAAGTGCTTCCTGAAATTTTTGCGGAAGTGGAGGATCATGCCGTCCGGATAAGAATCCGGGACGTAGGCTGTCATGAGGATACGCTCGATCTCCTGGGCACCGCCAGGACCATCTTTCAAGAAAGCCTCAGACCGGAAACCAATGTCCGGCGGCGGAGATTTTTCTCCCATCTCGATGAAATATGAGCGGGCAATTCCCTGCGCCTCGCCATCGATTTCCATCTGTATGGCCTGCACCAGGGCAGGGTTGATGTCCCCGGCGCGCGCCAGTGGCGCCAGCGACGCCATTGACACAATGGCCGTGACGCACGGGAGTTGCCGGAGAATCCTCGGAAGACTGATCCTTTTCAGCATCAATTGAGACCACCAAAGTGCGCAAGGTAGGCCAGTCCGAGTTTGCCAAACGCGGCGGCCTGGGAAAACGCGTTGGCATTGACCGTCGTATCATCGGACGTGTGGATGTGCGGATTGTGATCCTGCGGGTGCTCAAACGGAAAAGAGGCGGCGTAACCGCGACGTCTCCACGACGCGTGGTCACTGGAACCCGCGGTAAGGGATCCCTTGCCCCAGGCGATCCCGGCGTACTTGTCGACGAGGCGCCCCAGCATGTTGTTGAACCCGTCATCCGTGTTTTCCTGGACGAACCATATCTTGTCCGGGGTGCCTGGCTCCTTGTAGAGGTTCATGTCCTGCTGGACCATGGCGATCACGTTTTTCTTCGCGATCTTGTAATCGTTCGCCATGTGCAGGCTGCCGACCAACCCGATTTCCTCCGCCGCGTAGCCGTGGATTTCAACCGTCCGGTCAAACTTCGCGCCGTTGGCCACAAGGACCCGGAAAATCTCCAGATTGGTCGCGGTACCGCTCGCGTTGTCGTCGACGCCCGGTGATCTTTCCCGGGTCCCGTCACTCCAATTGACGCTGTCAATGTGGCTGCCGAGGATCAGGATCTCATCGGGCCTCGATGTACCCAGGACGCGTACCACGACACTGGCCTGACGCGAATTCACCGTCGTATGGTCATACTTGGAGATCTCAATGTCGGATCGGCTGCCAGCCAACGCACGGTACTTTCCGACCAGCCAGTCCGGAACAGAAACACCGGTCGGGGTCTGGTAATAGCGCGTCGCGATCTGGCTCATCTCGTCGATCGTGGCCTTGATCCTGTTCGAATCAATGGCGGAAGCCATGGCGGTCACTGCTACGATCTCCGTGTCAACCGGCTTCACAGGCGTGGGCGTCACGACGCGTTCCATGCTGACCGTCGATTCGCCAAGCCGCGTCAAGACACCGCAGGCCATCCCGGCCGCGTGCAACTCAGCCGACAACTGCTCCACCGCCGCGTCATCAAGTTGCATCAAGGCGAATTTACCCGGGACGTAATCGGCCATGAGCCCGCTGGCCCTGACAAACGCGGGGACGTCCTTCCACCTGGAAGTGTTGACTACGTACCAGGCCTTGCCGGCAACATTTTTGAGGGAATCTGGTGATTTCACAACGACGTGATTGCCCTCGACGTGCACGATGCGATCCTTGATCTGACGGGCCATCTCAAGAACAGGAGTTTCAAGGGGATTCGCGCCGAGTTCCACGATCGAGAATGGCAACGGGGAGACAGCGAAAAATAGACGGATCCAACGCAGGCGCGAAGAAGTCGACATATATAACAAGACCTCCAAAGGCCAGTTTGTGGTGATCTGGAATATTCACTCCAGATCTTAGCACAAATCCGGCCAAAGGAGGTCGACCAAAGGCCCGTCAGCAGTCTTGAATTTTTCAGAGTTCCCGGCTTAGCGTGACTTCGCGAACGAGAAGTGCATCACGTCAAGGGTGCTGTCCTTGATCTCGCCAAACACGACGAGTTCAGCCTTGGGAGCCTTGTCGAACTCCGCCGCGAACTCAATCTGGGCCTTCGTACCTTTGCTCCGCGCGTTTTTGACGATGCTCTTCTTGAACGCGCCAAGGCCCTGGGCCTCACCGATTTTCTTCAAAAGTTTGTCAACCGGGGCCTGCGCCATCTTGCGCAAGTCATCGATGGACAACTCTTTGATCTTCTCAAAAGCCACTGGCTTGAAATCACCAATGATCTCGACTTTTTCCATCTTCACTGGCTTCTCGGGGCGATCGTTGACCGTCTTGACCTTCGAGATCGCGATGATGTTCTCAAGGCCCTTGGTGACTTCGCCGAAGACCGCGTGACGCCCGTCAAGATGCGGGGTCGCCTTGACCGTGATGAAGAACTGCGACCCGTTCGTGTCCGGACCGGCGTTCGCCATCGACAGGATTCCGGCCTTGTCGTGCTTCAGGTCAGGAGCGATCTCATCAGGGAAACTGTAGCCTGGGCCGCCAGTACCATCGCCCTTCGGGTCACCGGTCTGCACCATGAAATCAGGAATCACACGATGAAAAATGATCCCGTCATAGAAACCTTTGCGAGCAAGTTCCACAAAGTTGGAGACCGTCTTCGGGGCCTTTGACGCGAACAAGCGCGCCTCGATCACGCCCATGTTGGTAGTGATGCGCACCGTTGGATCAGAGGCGAACGCGCTGGTTGCGGCACTCGCCGCGAGAATCCCACCAGCCAACGTCAACACACGGAAAACAGGACTGAACAGCATGACCAAACCTCCAGTTCGTTAATGAGCGCGTTGGTGATTCTGTCGCAACAATCCAATCGCGGGAATCACCAGGAACAACCACAGAAATACGGCACCGAGAGCGAGGGAAGCGTACAAACCAGCGGTGAACACAACACCGCGGCTGACGGCCGCCGTCACAGCAAGAGAAGCGCCACCCTTGCCAAACCGGTACCCGAACACATCGATCAGTTCCTTCGAACGGTAGCGTGCATCGAAACTGAGCGGAATGTAAAGAATCTCCTTGGCGGCACGGAACAACGAGTAGTCGATCGCCTTGAATGTCATGAAGGCAGCGCCCGTGCTGACCAGGGATGGCTCCAGGCAGGCCCAGGCACAGGTCGCGATCTGGACCGTCGGGATGGCGAGGTTGATCCAGTCGTATCGTAAAACTGACAACAGTATTGGCGCGCCAATGAATTGCAGCACGAGCGCGCAGAAGTTGAGCTGGGCAAAAAACCGGCCAAGGTAAGCGGTCCGCGCGTCCAGCTCCGGGACCGCGTCCACAAGGGCCCCCTGAAACGCGAAATCCGTCATCGCCGCGACCACTTGCGTCGTGACGACAATCGCCAGGATCCAACCAAGTATCGGCTCGCGGCGCAGGAGCGACAGACCGACGACGTCTTTCCAGTTCGACTTTCCCTCGTGACCTGACGGCTTCGGTTCGGAACGCTGGCCCTTCGGGTCGCCCCCGGTGTGAAATGCCTGCATGGAGAACCATGCTGCCGGGATACAGGCAACCGCCGATAACAACAGCATATTCTGCGTTCCGAATTGCCTCACGACGTTGGCCGTTGTCAGGCCGCCCGCGATCGCCCCGATCGATGAGATGCCGCAAACGGGGCCATTCAATTTGCGAGCCTCGGCGGCGGAAACACTGCTGTTGATGTAGGACCAGTACTGCTCAATGATGAGGACGACGTAGGCCTCGCGCAAGACGTACAGCATGGCGGACGCGAACCGAAAGCCAGCGCGATGCGCAAAATACCCGGCCGCGATCAAGGCCCCCGAACCCACCGTCGTCAGGAACAGGGTCCGCCTGGCGCCAAAACGACCTAGCAGTATCCCGTAAATGTAGAGGAATCCGACGACAGCGAACGGCATGAAAAGGGTCGCGACAGGAACCGCGTCCTTGCCAAACTCCGCGATGAAAAGCGAAGTCGCGGAACTGCGAATGAACTCGTAACCGAGTAGAAGGAAAAAAGCCGCGATCGCCATGAACAACGACGCGCGGATACCAGGCTTTGACCAGTCAAGGTAGCGTTTCATGGCACCATTATTGCTCAGAAAGCGCCAATTGAGGAGGTAAAACCATGAGAAGTATGATTCCCTGGCGCAGCAGCAGTGTGTTCGACCGTGTCTTCTCTGACTTCATGGACGAGCTTTCCTATTCGGTGGGCACCCCAGGCCGTCAGCTGCTCAAGCTGGACGCAGAATTCACGCCACGAGTCGACGTGCGGGACTTGAAAAAAGAAATCGTGGTTTCCGCAGAGCTCCCCGGCATGGAGGAAAAAGACGTTCACGTCATCCTGAACGATGACCGGTTGACCATCAAGGGCGAGAAAAGGGCCGAGCGCGAAGGCGGCGACGCCGACCGGCATTATGTTGAACGCTCGTATGGCGCCTTCAGCAGGACCATTCCCCTGCCTGCCTCGGTAGACCGGGACAAATGCGAGGCGACATTCAAAAATGGAGTTCTCAAAGTGACGCTGCAAAAAACAAAAGAAGCGCTTGCGCCGGGTCATGAGATTCCAGTGAAGCACTGACCGGATTGTTGTTGTTCAGCCGCGGCGCCCGTGCTTGAACCAGTAGTAAGCCACCGCCGCCGCGGTCACCAGCAAAAACATCCAAAATCCACGCATCATGCCGCTGGCGCGACGGGTGGATGCCAGTTCCTCCATGATCTCGCCAAGATTCGTGACCGGCATCTGATGCTCCATGGCGGGCGCCGGATGATGCGGGATCAGCTCGATTGGACTTGGCTTGCCCGACGACCCGACAGGGACCGCGCCGGGTGGCAATCTCGTGAGCAGGTTTTGCCAGGCTCCGGAAAGCGCGGCGTCGAACCGGGCGGCGTCGAATCCGGCGATGTGCGCCGCGACTTGCGGAGGAAACTTGTAACGCTCTACGAGCAGGATCGCCTCGCGCTGCTCCCCGGGCAGGCATCGCAGCAACTCGTCGAGCCGGAGGAGATCAGGCCGCGCTCCGTCAACGGAAAGGGCCGGATTTCGCAGCGCCGGCGTTTCAGCGCGCCATGACTCCGCCGCGAGGATCCGGGCCTCCCGGAAAAGAAACGCACGGGCATCCTCGGCCGACTCGATTCGACCGCCCCCGGAAATAGATTCCGCGAGCGCCTGGCAAGCATCCTGAACCAGGGCCGTCGCCTTCATGACGTCTCCAGTCATGCGCATGCAATAGTCAAAAAGCCCCGGGCGAAAAGCCCTTATGCGCGTTGCAAGCGTATGGGACTCATTGCGCAGCATCGCCCACCTGCGCCGGGGGAGCCACCGGGCCGGCCTTCGGGTTCAGGCCGAAATCCATCATGCCGAACCAGCATGCCGCGTAGATGAAACCACCAAGGATACCCATGTTCTGGATGACGCGATCAACATCCTGCTGGATGAACCCCATGTTACGAAGCGCGACCATCGTGATGAGAGCCATGACATGCAAACCGCTATAGAAGCGGACACTATGACTCAGGATTGGACGCCTCTTGATGCTGCGGCGCAGGGCATTGCGGACGGAGCGCCAGCCAACCAGGACAAACAGGAAGTCCGTCGGCCAGAACAGCCAGAGATTCGCGTTGTGATGCAAATCCGTGTGGCGCGAGAACATCCATGAGGCCACTTGCAGCGTACCGAGCGTCCCTGCCAACAACGCCCAGCCAGTCAATCCAATTCCAAGGCATGCCTGCGCAACGTGCACGAGCAAACGATGACTCGCGTCAAGTGTGTTCCACGCGATGCGACCAGTCCACTGCTCTGGCGTATTGAAGGACAGGATGCGCCTGATCCCGCCAACACCAATCATGGCGACGAAAAAGAAGAAAACCGGGATACCGAACAGGATCTGGGCCACAATAAAACTGTTGCGATCGCCGCTCGGAGCGTCAGGAAGTCTTACCAGCTCTTCGGTACCATCGAGCAACATCTTCCCGCCCGGGACCGGCTGCCCGTTGTCGTCAAGTGCCGGCATGTTCATCAGGTACTCGCGCAATTTCGGCGGGAAAAACATCTCATCCCAGCGGGATATTTTCCGGTCGACGTCACTGTTCATCAAGACATCGAGACCGAGACCAACCACCGGATTGTCGTTCAGATAGTGACGCACATACCAGCGCCATGCCTTTCCACTGGATTCCGCATCGTACTTCGACTTGACCGCTCCCCCGAGAGCCTCATCCAGATAGTCCCTGGGCTTGGTGGCGCAATTGTTCGTGAAATACTGGTAGGGATACCGGACATTTTCCGGTCGCATGTTCCAGGCAATGCGGTCGAGCAGCTTCTTTTTCTGCGCCGCGGTCAGGTTGACACGTTCCTGCCATACAGGCCGCATCTCGTAGTTCCGGTAATGCTCGATGGTCCTTGAATAGCCTTGTACGCCGACGCGGTATATCAGGATTCCCTGGAAGAACTTGAGAGCGAAACCAGGGTCCGCGAAATCGAACATCCCCCAGTTGTAAACGGCATCCTGCCCGCGGCGTGAATCCACAACCCGGATCATCGTATGACCGAATCGCGCGTAGATCTGGTCGCCAATGCCCACGGTCATCAAATAAATCTCAACGGGATCGTCGCTGGACGACGCCACGGAGGACACAGCGCCCCCGTCAGGAAAACCGGCAGCGGCAGCATGGCCCGAAATCGCCAGAGCAAGCACGGCGCCGGATATTGTGGACAGCCACTTTCTCACGTATGCCCCTTGTCCCTGTTGTCGCGCTTGACCAGCCGGTCTCGCAGTTCCAGCCGGGCATGACGTCTGGCCTTCGCGTCCTCCATCCTTTGGATCTCCTCCGCTGTCCCGGGCTTGATTTGCGGTATCGGGGTCGCCCGGCCAAAACTGTCGAGCGCCACAAACGTCAGGTAAGCGCTGGCCGTATGAAATTTCTCGCCTGTGAGCGGGTTCTCTGCCGTGACGCGAACTCCGACCTCGCAACTTGTCGTCGAAGTGTAATTGACAGCCGACTTCAAAGTAACAATCCATCCAAGGCGAATTGGGGAAATGAAATGCATGGCATCGATGGATGCCGTCACCACAGTCTTGGCGGCATGCCGCATGGCGCAAGTCGCCGCGGCGATATCCACCCATGACATGACGACCCCGCCAAAGACAGTACCCAGCGCGTTGGTGTGCTGCGGCAGAACCATTTCCGTCATTTCGACCCAGCTTTCGGCCGGAGATTTCACTTTATCCGTTGATGGCATCGAGTCCTCCCGGGTTGGCCATGGTCAATGTCGCGGCGGGCTGGCGGGCATCGTAGATCTCAACGCGATTCTTGCCGTTTTTCTTGCCGGCATACATGGTCTCGTCCGCCATGCGCAGCAATTGTTCCTTCGACGTCGCGTTCTCGGGAAAGGCGGCCAGACCGACGGAAACCGTCACCCGCACCTCCTGGCCGCCGGATGTACGGAACTTGTGCGCGGCGACGCGCTCTCTCACGCGCTCGGCGATGGCTGTTCCCGTCTCGACTGAGGCGCCCAGCAAGACAAGGACAAACTCGTCGCCACCATAGCGGGCGACAATGTCCACCTCGCGGACAGCGTCCTTGATCACTGTACCCATCTCACTGAGCATGGAACTGCCGGACAAATGCCCGTGATTGTCATTCACGGTCTTGAATGCGTCGACGTCCACAAACAGCACACAAAATCTGGTGCCGAAACGAGTCGCCCTGCGAACTTCAATGTCCAGGGCCAGGTCCAGGTAACGGCTGTTGTAGAGTCCTGTCAGGTCGTCCCGGTAAAGTTCCGTTCTGGCGTCCTCAAGCTCAAACAGGCGGCGCGCGTGACCGGCAAAAGACTGGATGGCGACATCCAGCAACGCGGTCCGCAATTCCCCGATGGTCACATCGGGGAGCCCCGGTTGACGTCCGGTCGTCCCGGAACTGCGCGCCACCCATTTCGCGCGCCACGTCTTGGCTGCCAGGACTGATTCACGCAGGAAAACAACGAGCCAGCGTCCGCCATTGGCGGAAACCGCGATGAACTGTCCAGCGCCAACGAGTACCTGACCCGGAGGATTGAACGCGCATTCATCGAGTTCCGCCTCGACCAGGGCGCAGGCGTCAATGCATTCGACACCAGATAAAATTCGAGCGCCTGGTATCCTGAACTCGCCCCGCGTCCACGAGTCGACCTTGGCGGGTCGCGGCGGTTGCTGGAACCACCAGACATCAAAAACCTCAATGCAGGACTCGCGAAGCAGATGCTCACCGAAAGCGCGAATCAGCTCCGACAGCCGCCCTGCGGAGGTCATGGCGAGAGCAAGCTCACGCGCTGGTCCGGTTATAGTCCGATCGAAATCCATAATTCCTTGAGTTCCTGGCTGAACATCAAATGCGCGACGGCCCCGGCAGCCAGGAACGGACCAAATGGCAGCGCCGTCTTGCCGTCCAATTTGCGATTCCAAAGCATAACACTGATCCCCACGAGCGAGCCACTGACAGATCCGACGAGGATCACCGGAAAAATCGCCTGAAAGCCCAGCCAGCCGCCTATTCCGGCCAGGAGCTTGACGTCGCCAAACCCCATTCCGGTCTCGCGCCGGATCAACCAGTATGTCCACGCGACGGCATACAGGACACCAGCCCCGAGGATCACGCCGTAGAGCGAACTGCGCCAGGTCAGGTCCGGATGCAGAGCTACAACGACAGGCGCGGTCAGCACGAGTCCAACGCTCAAGACGTCAGGGATGATCATCAGACGCAAATCAATGACCGCCGCCACAACAAGTATCGAGCAGAAGACGATCGCGTGGAGGAACCGCAATGCCTGAGCGTGGTCCAGGACCAGGACGCGTCCGGCACCATCCGCGACTTCCAGAAACGGAAACCGGTGAAAGATCAGGGCGAACAACAAGCCAGTACCAAACTCCACAACCGGGTACTGCCATGACAGGCGCGCCCCGCAACAACGCGCCTTGCCCATCAGGATGAAAAAACCCAGAACGGGTATGTTCAAGTACCACGGAATCATCGCGCCACAAGCCGGGCAGTGTGATCGCGTGTTCTTGAAGAAAGTCCCGGCGGGAATCCGCAGAATGCAGACGTTCAGGAAGCTGCCCACGACCAGCCCCAGCAGGAAAACAACGAGCATCATTGCGACCGCAACTGGATTCAAAGGCGGATTATCCTAAAATAATCGATGTTTATCCTCGCAAACTCCTTTATAACCATAAAAGCACTTTTGGCACACTCAAATGACACCGTTTATTGACATGCAGCGTCTGCTGGCCGGCTTTGCCGCTGTCGGATTCTTGTGGCTGATCGCCGGACGCGTTCCCGCGATGCGACATCTGGTCGATTCGTCCGCGCCATATTTCACCCGGGTGGCCGACCGCATAGAGGTTGCGGGCAATCACGTGACCAGGCTCGACATGTTGCCGGGACGCGTCGCAGTCATTTGTGAATTCCTTAACGATCGCGGAATCACGGAGTATTTTGTCGACGATTCCGTCTACCTTGGTTCGGGTCCGGCCAAACATCGGATGATGGAGGGTTGCTGGCCAAAAAGACAGAACGCTCACGCTGCCGACGGCTTCATTGACGAATCAAAACAAGGCGCTTTCGCCAATTGCGAGCACAATCTCCTGGCCAGCGGAGTGATCCATGTCACTTGCGGGCGTTGATCAGGTCATCATACCTCTCGCCGAGTCCACGCTCATTTTTTGGCTGGGTGGTTGCCTCGTGTTCTTCCTTGGAACGAAAGCACGATGGTCAGGCGTATCCTCAATCCGCTCAATGCCGTGGACCACCACCTTTGGCATGCCGCTCGGTATTGGCCTCTTCATGCGATATGCCTTCGAACTCACAACAGGCAGCAGCCTCGTTGCCGATGGACTCTCGCTCCTGTGTGCGGCCGCAGGAGTACCAGTGTGTATCCGCGCGGCGCGCGATTCACGGAATGAGTGGCGCCCGGCACTGACGCTGCGACTGCTTTGGTTCCCGGTCCTTTGGCTACCTCTGGCTTGGTTGTGTGTCGTGTACCCGGTCATCGATGGTGACGCGAAAGAGATCTGGTTCTTTCACGCCAAGATGATTTTCTACGGAAAAGGCATCAACCCGGGGGCCGGATTCCAGGACATGGGAGTTTTTTTCAGCCACCCCGACTATCCGAAGCTGGTCCCCGCACTGGCTGCATCGATCGCCA
This sequence comes from bacterium, assembly GCA_010029825.1. Taxonomy (GTDB): domain Bacteria; phylum Bdellovibrionota_B; class Oligoflexia; order Oligoflexales; family RGVZ01; genus RGVZ01. The sequence continues at coordinate 30,815 of RGVZ01000010.1, forward strand.
ACTTCGCCGGCTCGTGGAATGACTATCTGCCCAAATACGCGGTCGCGCTCACGTGGGCGCCTCTATTCTGCTTCCTGGCGGATATTCCCGGAAGAGGGCGGTGGATTGACGCCATGCTGATGTTGATCGCGACGGTCTCAGGCGCTGGCTTTTTGCTCTACAACGGTTACATGGATGGCTTGGTAGCAGGATGGTGCGCGGGCTTTGCCGGGGCGACCTGGCTGATGGCCAGGCAGCAAGAAAACCCCGAAAATCCCGGCACGGCTCCAGGAGAGTCCGGGATTCTTGCTGCCTTTTGCGGATTCGCGCTGGCAGTGATCCTCAATCTCAAGTTCGAGGGCCTGCCATTGACGGCGATCCTGCTGGTATCGACAATGGTGTTTTTCCGTCCTCCGGGTTTGCGTCTTCCCGCGCTCTGTCTGGCGGTCTTGCCGGGCCTCGTGACATTCATCATTTGGCGACTGCAATGCTTTCGATGGAATCTACTCAACGACATGGCATCTGACCCCGGGGCGGCCTGGGCGCGGTTATTGAAGCGTGTGAATGAACCAAAATCCTGGCAAGAGCTCGATCGCGCATTTTCCTCCTTCTTTTTGCCTTGGTGGATATGGCTGCCGGCAGGGATTCTGATCGCCTTGACGTTCAGGGACAACCGGCGAGACCCGTCGCTGAGGCAAGTAGCGTCCGTATTTTTGGCTTCCAGCGCCTACGCCGCTTTCCTGTTTCTCGTCTACATGACGACTCACCATGATCTCGCGTGGCACTTGAAGTTCTCCGCATTGCGAACCCTCCTGCCTGCCCAGACCTTGATGCTTGTTGCCTTTGGCTGCGTGGTCATCAGGTACGCGGAAGCCTCGCGTCGATGAACAGGAAGATTTTCCAAACCAGCCCGGTCAACTGGGGGAATGTCGCTGTTGCTGTTGTCTCCGCCGTGCTGCTCACACGCCTGAAGTGGTCGTTTTGGATCGATGAAACAGGAATGATCGCGGAGATCAAGCAACCGTTTGCCTCCATGGTCCGGGATTACACCGAAGTGTTCCCGATGCTGTCCGTTTACGAAGTGATGATGTGGGCATGGGGCAGGATATTCGGGTATTCGGAAGTATCCATGCGCCTGCCCTCGGTGATTTTTGGCGGGATCGCGGTTTACAACCTGAATCGCAGCGTTCAACGGCTTTCGCCACGAATCAACATTGCCATCCCGTCTCTGGTCCTTCTGAGCATGGAGCCCGTGACCGGTTTCATTGTCAGCGCCAGGCCATACGCGATGGGACTCGCAGCACTGTCCCTCTGTTTACGCTATTGGGTGAATTACACCTTTGATGGATCACCCGGGAGTTGGTGGAACTTTTGTGTTTGGGGTGCCGTGAGTTCCTGCATCAAAGTCTTCGCTGTCGAGACTCCGCTGACCCTCATTGGCGTGTCCATGCTTCACAACCCCGGTCCATGGGAGGGCCGGTGGGCAAGGCTCATGGCAGGGCTGACTATCATCATCGCACCATTGCTGGCGCAAGCACCGGTGGTGATGCATTTCATGAACCGGTCATCGATTCACTCTTACCGCGGACAATTACCGGCTACACAACTGCTCGACTTTCTTGTTTATTCCCTGGTTCCGCCGGTGGTGATCGTCTTGATGGCCACAGGCCTCACACTTGCCAGCCTTCGCGGGTCCAAACCCATTTCAACTGGAAACACCGGATCCGTGCAAACAGCCGCAACGGGAGTCCTCGCGCTGTGCGTGCCACTCGCGCACTTTGTCCTGTACAAGGCAACCGGGGCTTTCGTCGTGCACAGCAACTACATCATCGCCGCTTACATGCCCGCTGCCTTCTGCAGTTCAGCCTGCATTGCCCGATGGGTGCGCCCGGCAAGGTGGCGTCACCTGGCCGGGCTGCTCCTGGTCATTACAGCGACTTTCAACATAGTCACCAAGGTGGAGCCAGAAAATTGGCGCCGCGGGATCAACCTTGCAAACGCGACATACCGCTCACGCAATGACGTCGTCCTGTTGCAGGCCGGATTTTATGAGAATGCCTTCGCGGAGTTGCTGGATTACCCGTTGCTCTCTGGACCTGGGATCGCCTATCCGGTCCTCGGAAACGTTGCAGCAATCCCTTCCAACCTGTCAGAACCATCGCGCAAATACCTCGAAAAAATCATCAATCGCCATAAAATCGATCGCTCACGACTCCCCTTGATCATTGTCGCGAGGAGCCCGTCCGCACTCGTTGCACAGTACCTGGCGGACCGCCTGAAACGACGATTGAGCTCCTTGGAGCAAGACGGCATTATCGTTTTCGAACTGTATTGACGGCTCAAAACGATTTATAACTGTATCTGGCTTTTCATTGGCATTTAAATCGCGGGTAACCCTGCAGGAGGGCACGGCTGGCCTTGAAACAAGTTGAACTTGAAAAACTTGAATGGCCCGTGTTGCTGGAAACCCTTGCGGCATTCAGCCAGACTGACGATGGCCAGACGCTGTGCCTTGAACTCCAACCGGATCTTGAACGCGCGGAGATCGAAGGCCGGTGGAACGATGTCTCTTCCCTGAAAGAGATTGTCCGTCAAGGATATCGCGCGCCGATCGGGGATTTGCCCCCCATGCGCAGGATCTTCCGTGCTCTCGGCCTTGGCCAGATCCTGGGCGGGGTCGAGTTGCGGCAGGTTTTGCAGCTGCTGCAGGCCACCCAGAAGGTTCACGGATTTTGCGTGAACTTCGCCGCGAAATCGTCGACTCTCGCGCGGCTGAAAAACCAGATCTACCCGGTGCCGAAGTTGATGACGGCGATCGACCAGGCCGTCAGCCCCGACGGGACACTTCTCGATGACGCCTCACCTGAACTGGCGTCCATTCGCCGCAAGAAGATTTCCCTGGCAAAACGGATCGAGGAACAGATCAAAAAAGTCCTGCGCGAGGCCAGCGTCGAGCAGTACCTGCAGGACGATTTTTTCACAGTCCGCAACGAGCGTTACGTGGTCCCGATCCGCCTCGACGGCCGCGGGCGCGTCCCGGGGACCATCATTGATACCTCAGACAGCGGACAAACGCTGTTCCTTGAGCCTACCAGCGTCGCGCCGTTGAATGGCGAATGGCTGGAAAACCAGCTGGCAGAAAAACTTGAAATTCTGCGCATCTTCAAAACACTGAGTGGACTTGCCGCGACGGAACTCGACACCATGCGTGTCGACTACGATGAACTGGTTCAACTGGACTTCATGACAGCGCAGGCGGGTCTCGCGATCCAGTTGGACGCTAATCCGGTGGAACTGGCGGACGAGCCCGTGCTGGACCTGCGGGCGGCTCGCCATCCGTTGATTCGCAAGGCACCTGAACTGCCCGCCGGGCAGGAAAGTTCTGACGGCATCGAACCTGCGGGTGAAGCCGCGCCCGTGCCACTGACCCGGATGAAGAACACGGCCGTGCCGAATGCCGTCAGCCTGTCTGGAGCCCAAAGTTGCCTCGTCATTTCCGGACCCAACGCAGGCGGCAAGACCGTCGTCCTGAAGACCGTGGGGATACTGCATTTGATGGCCAAGGCGGGACTCCTCGTTCCGGCCGACCGGGCTTCAAGGATGTTCCTGTTTGACAACATTTTCCTGGAGCTGGGCGACGCGCAGAATCTGGCCGCCAGCCTGTCGACGTTTTCCGGACACGTGCTCGGACTCAAACCGATACTCGACAAAGCCGGTCCACGGGATCTTGCCCTGCTGGATGAGCTGGCAGTCGGCACGGAACCTCAAACCGGGTCCGCGCTGGCCCAGGCCGTGCTGGAGGTCCTTGCGACACGAGGCACAACCACACTTGCGACAACCCATTATGACAGCCTCAAGGGACTCGCGTCCGTTGACAGTCATCAGGGCGCGGGGAAGTTCCGCAACGGGTCGATGGAATACTCAATAAAAACGATGCGTCCGACCTACAAACTTATCCTCGACGTGCCGGGCCAGAGTTACGGGCTCGAGGTCGCGAGTCAGATCGGCCTGCCAGCGTCCGTGATTGAACGCGCCAAGGCGCTCCGGGGAACCAGCGCGTCCACGCTCGAGCACGCCGTCAACCAATTGCTGGCGGCGCGGGAAGAGACGGAAAGCATGCGCGGGGAACTTCGGCGGAAGGAACTCGCCGCCGAGGAGGCACTGGCCCGCGTCGAAAGCGAGCGTAAAGCCCTCGAGGAGGCACGGCGGGAAGCCGCGCGCAAGGCTGCGCGAAACCAGGAAGATGAGATCGAGGCAATGCGCGAGAGTGTTCGCGAACTGCAGGACCAATTGAAGGCCGCGCTCAAGGCCTTGCGCAAGGCTGAGTCGGGGAACGTGCAGCAAGCCATCGAGACGGCAGCGGGAATCGCCATCGCGTCAGGCGAGAAGATGCGTCAGTTTGACCAGAAAACCCGCGATATTATCGGACGGGGGCGCGAAGGCGAAGTCCTTCCTGGCCGAGTCATGCATCCTGGCGAGACCCTGCGTACAGGGCAAAAGGTCTTTGTTGTCCCATTGCGCAAGGAAGGACAGATCCTGAGGCCCGCGGAGGGTGAGACCGCTCCCGCGGAGGTGCAGGTGGGGCTCGTCAAATTGCGCGTACCAGCGCACGACCTGCGATTGCTTGAGGATTCCGGCGGCGCAGCGCGTGGAAATGCGGCCCCTCCTCCAAAGTCGCGGGGTATGAACCCGCTGAATCCGCCCCCGGAGATACCGGCGCTTGTTCTGCAAACACCAACCAATACGCTGGACCTTCGTGGAATGGACGCGGAAACGGCCATGTCAAAGACCCTGGATTTCATAGACAAGGCCTTGCTGCGAGGAGAAGGCGCCATCGTGATCGTTCACGGACACGGGACGGACCGACTCAAGAACGCGATCCGGCGCAGCCTCCGCGGTGATTGTCCGTACAACATCTCGTTCCGCCCGGGCGAAGCCCAGGAGGGCGGTGACGGTGTCACCATTGTGGCTCTCAAAGGCTGATATAAGGGAATGGCGGGGTATTTGATGAAAAGATTCCTGGGTCTGCCCCCACTGCTGTTCGTCACGCTCCAGCTGTGCTGCGGTGTCGCGCGAGCCGCGCGCGCGGCCTGCCCTGAGACGCCGGACATCAGTGAGTTGATGAATCTGTACAAGCAATCCCCGCAAGTCACGGCTCTCCAGTTCATCAAGATTGAGAAAGAACCCACGGAGATCAATTCCTGGCGTTTTCGTGTGACGGACAGCCTCAAAATCAAGGGTGAACCTCCCGGACAAAACGTCAGCTTCTTCACAAAACCACACGAAGAAGCTGCCGCGCCGCCTCGCTTCAATGACCGGTTCATCGCGTTCAATGAGATGAAGAACGGCCTGACCCTGGCCGCGGCGCTCAAGTCGTCCTTCCTGAATCCTGGGGCCGAATTGCCGGGATTCTGTCTTTACAGGTCCTCGGTATATATGGAGGACTTGATCAAGCAAACCGCGGATACCGAGCCAACCCGCGACCAGGCGTGCAAAATCCAGTTGAACGCCCTCGGTGACTCACCGACCATCAAGGAAGTCCGGGCATTCCGGTGCGGGAATCCGGACCTGGAGCGTAAACGGCTGGTGATCCTCGCGAACTCCTATGCCAGCGCGAAGCGTTACGGTAACGCCACCACGGCCCTCGAACTTTCCAACGGGACACTCAACGCGAACACCTTGTCGATAGTCCTCGGATGGGCCGATGAATGGGAAGACAAGGACGATCGCGCCGCGAAGAGATTTGTCGAGAGAATCCTGAACCAGAATCTCCGTGCCCACATGGACAAGACGAGGCAAATGCCCGCGATCATGGACATCCTGAATGACAAGAAACGATACCGGCGCCTCCGGGACACTGACTGGTTTGACGACCTCATCAAAAGATGGATCACGATGCAACCATTGGCATCACCCTCGCCCCAACCCGGACCTCCGGCCGCGCCGAAATTGGCCCCCAAGGAGAAATTGAAACGCTGATGTCAGGGGATCATTCCGTAAATTTGCTGCAAATGGCCAACGGGACCAAGTCGTTCGGCGTAAAGAACCTGTTCGCCAACAGCACTTTCAGCATCAATGAGCACGAACGCGTGGGCGTGATCGGGCCGAATGGCGCCGGGAAATCCACACTATTCAGGATCATCGCGGGCGAGGAACAACTCGACGCGGGAATGTTGGTAAAGAAAAACAACCTGCGGATGGCGATCCTGCGCCAGGACCAGCAAATCCCTCTCGATGTCGACGGAATCACCTGGATCCAACAACAGTCAGGCGCTCAGATCTGGGAGGTGAGCCACTTGCTCGAGGAACTCGCGATCGCGGGCGAGCAGGTTCACAGGCCACTCGGCGAACTGTCGGGGGGTTATCGCATGCGCGTCCAGTTGTGCGCGCTCCTCGCGTCGAAACCGGACTTGTTGCTGCTGGATGAGCCCACCAACTACCTTGACGTGCAGACGTTGATTGTCCTTGAGAACTTGCTCATCAACCTCGATTGCACGTTCTTGCTGATCTCGCATGACAGGGAGTTCCTGCGCCGGACCACGGATCACATCCTTGAGGTCGAGCAGGGAGATATCATCAAATACCCGGGTTCCATTGACGATTATTTCGAGCAAAAAGCCTTGCTGCGTGAACAACTGGAAAAAACTGCCCGGGGAATCGAGGCACGCAAACAAGCGATCCGGGATTTTGCCGCCAGATTTGGCGCCAAGGCCACCAAGGCGCGGGCAGTGCAGAGCCGGTTGAAGCAGCTGGACCGGATGGATTCGATCGACGTCAAGCCCCTGCCGGCAATGGCGCGCATCAATATCCCCCAACCTGACACCCAGGGGCGGATCGACGTGGTCGCCCGCGGCGTCACAATTGGTTATGGTGAGCGCCCCATCTTGCGAAACGCGTCATTTGAGATCACATCCGGAGACAAAGTCGCGATTGTCGGCGAAAACGGTGCCGGCAAATCGACCCTGGTAAAGGCCATCGCGGGACGCCTCGGGGCCATGGCTGGCGTGATCCAGCAAAGCGCCTCCGTCCGCAGTGCCTGTTACGCCCAACATGTCGCGGCTGAACTTCCTGCCAATTCAACCGTCATTGAGGTCTTGTCAGCAGCCGCTCCGCGCAACACGCCAGACCAGCAGGTCCTCGACCTTGCCGGGAGCCTCCTGTTTTCAGGTGATGATGTCAAAAAACGGATCTCGAACCTCTCGGGGGGCGAAAAAGCCCGGGTGGCTCTGGGCAAGATCCTGCTCAGCGGCACAAATTTGCTGATCCTTGACGAGCCTACAAACCACCTCGATTTTTACACGGTAGAAGCACTCGCCCACAGCCTGCGCGAATTCAAAGGCAACGTCATCTTCGTCAGTCACGACCAGACTTTTGTAAAAACCGTCGCGACAAAAATCATTGAGGTGCGTGATGGCACCGCGACGATTTATCACGGAAGTTACGACGACTACATCTGGAGCCTCCGCAAGGGCAGCATGCGACGCGAATCCCCCGGGGGCGGGACGGCTGGATCCCCGGCGCCCCGGGACGTCACTGCCCCATCGCGGGAAATACCGGCATCGAAGGGCCTGCCCGGGCATCGCGAGGAACGCGAGCGGCAGAAACAGGTGGCCACGGCGCGGCGCAGGCTGGAACGGCGCGGCGGAGAGATCGAGACCAAACTGGCCGCGTTGCAGGCCGAGCAATCGCGACTTGCGGAAGAACTGTCGGCCAGTCCATCAGACATGAACCTCGTGCACCGGTTGACCACCGTCGCCAACGAGATACAGACTCTCGAGAGCGAATGGCTGGATGTGATGGGACAACTGGATTCATAGGCTGGAGAAACAAATGGACCGCGCCTTCGAGAATCTCATCGAGTCAACTGCCGCGCATCGAGCGGCTGTCCTGTGCCATCCCGTCTACGCGATGGTGAGTGACTTGCGTTCCCTGCGTGTGTTCATGGAGCACCACGTGGTTGCCGTTTGGGATTTCATGACTCTCCTTAAATCCCTGCAACGGCGTTTGACATGCGTCGATCTGCCCTGGCGACCTGTGCCGGATACCAATTTGGCCCGCGTCATCAACGACATTGTGACGGTGGAGGAGTCGGACGAGATCGCGCCAGGCAAATATCTCAGTCATTTTGAGATTTACCGTGCCGCCATGGCAGAGGCCGGGGCCTCGGGCTTTTTTGTCGAGGAAATCGCGCGCCGGGGGATCGAGGCGCCGTCGGTTCCTGTTGCTTGCAGGAAATTTGTCAAAACAACTTTCGGGCATGCAGAGGAGCCAATCCACGTCACGGCCGCGGCATTCCTCCTGGGCCGCGAGGATCTTGTCCCGGCGATGTTCGAACGAATGTCCGCCTGCCTGCCTGCGCGCGGCCAGGGTCACTTCCAGTTCTACTTGCGGCGCCACATGCAGGTTGACGGAGACCTGCACGGCCCGATGGCTCGCGATCTGTTGAAGAGCCTTTGCCGGGACGACCTGATAAAATGGGAGGACGCGCGGCGCGCGGCCATTGAGGCCCTCGAGGCGCGGCACGCATTATGGGACGCGATCGCGACCGCAATTTCGCAGCAGGAGGATACCCGCCAATGATCAGCCGTTCGTTACCTGCAATGCTGAGTGGACTTCTTCTGATACCCGCGCTTGCGTCACTCACGACTTCATGCAAGGCACGCGGACGGGGTGCTGGCAAGGCTGCCGCTTCATCGACCAGTTACTCCGCGGACGAGCTCGAAGGGTTTCAGTGCGAGAATCCTTCCGATGAGGATGAGTTATTGCGCCCGGATCCTGGCACCTCGCAGCCGGCCCGCCTCGCGGATCCCGGATACCCCTATGAATACGGCGGTTGCGCGATCGACGGTGCCCGGCAGGATGCCGAATGGGCCATCGTCGAGGATTGTTATCGCAACGCGAAATTACCCTACGGCGCAGGATATGGTTACCTCGGCAATCTTGTCGGCCAACCAAAATGCGTCAATGTCGAAGCTGCTGTCTCCAAACAAGTCGTCCGGTGCGTGCGAGGAAAATTCGAAGAGGCGGGGTGGGAGTACCGTTCCCTCCGGATACTGCCATGCAAAATCTTTCAGACGGGGATGATCAGCGATCACGTCTACATGGGAATCTGCAAGACAAACCCGCTCAGGCCAGCAGAAACCAAATTGTGCGTGTGGACAGATCCGTGGGACGGACGCCCGGAGTTCTACCTTCCCGGAACGGGACGCAATCGTCCCGCGCACTCCGTGCATCTCAGCATGTGATCAAAAGTCGCAAGCGCGGCTGGGGAATGACCAGGACGGCGGAAAAACCGGCGTGAACGAGCTGCGCTCGCCATCCACGTAAATCGTCGCGCCGACCATGGTGAATCCACTGACAGAGACACCGTTGATCGAGCAGATCTCAATCGTCTTGTCATCCGGCATGTGGCGGAATTTCAACAGGACCGAATCGGCCAATTTGACCTGAGGACGGCCGACTACAGGGAACCAGAGTTTATCAGAGGGCGGCACGAGCATCCCCGAGCCTTCGACATCCATGCGGCAAACCCACCCCTTGCATACAACCTCGCCGGGTTTCTCCCAGTTCCTGCGGACGACCGCCATCTGGTCCGGATTCAAGTCAAAGAGCGCCAGGATGGCCTCGATCGGGACTTCGCCGCCGCCTTTGTAACCAACATCAATCAGGGCTTCGCGGAATTTCGCGATGATCACCGGGTCGAGTCCACGGTCTCTTGTGATCGTGACGCTTCCACGCAACTCGCTCTCCGATTCCGGCGCATGACGTGGGGCGCAGGATGTGGCGGTTAGCGCGTACAAGAGCGTGATCAAAGCAAACAAGCGTTTCATGACAAGTCCCATGGTTAAGTCACCGGGGAACTGGTGCAAAATCAGGCCCAACGCGGAAGCCATCAGAATTATAGTTATTTCAGACACTTGCGAGAAACCAACCAGTATGCCGGGAAAAGATCCCTGTCGACTCCCTGGACGAAACGTCTGCCCGCTCGACGCCCACGTGCCCCCGTCGAAAAAACAATTCCCCGGGGAATGGAACGCATTCCCCGGGGAATTCAAGCGTCAGGACCGGAATTAACGCTCGTCGAAGTAAACAAAACAGGAGTTGTAGCGCTCCACGCCGAACCTCGGCAGCCTTTCCTTGATCTCGCCAAACCCCTTGTCAGCGCACTGGCCGTACATTTCAACCCCGTGCGACTCGTGGCGGCACAATTTGTAGGAATCCACGCCGAACCGCTCCGCCGCGCACGATGCTGGAATCCCGGGCATTTCGCACTCGAATGTCGCCGTCTCACGATCACGGACCACAGGCACGTGCGCCGAAACGCAAACACCCCTGACACACTTCTTCTGGAGTTCCATCTTCGAGCACAGGGACGTAGAGACCGAGTATGGCGAAACACGCTTGTGGGTTCCCTCGCGACAAGTCAGCATTTCCTCGCTGATCTTCCCACCGCAGTTGCTTTCGACACTCTGCTTGTATGTTTGGGCCGGTCGCGCTCCCGGGCAATTCAGGTCCGAACCCGTCGACCAGGTCTCGACACCACACGCCGCCGTGCGGGCTTCGCTGTATCGTTCGACACCGCACTGGGGTCCACGTCCTTTGACGGTTTCCACGACACCTTCGCGGTACAGGGCGACGCCGCAACGCGGGTGTTCGATCATGGATCCTTTTCTTACGGCCGGGATACTCCTCGAACACGCGAAATTCACCTTGTTGGCGTCATCACTGGCGATGACTTGCAGGGCAGAGGCCTTGTCCTCGTCCTTCCGCCGGAAAGTCACTGCCAGTCCCGTGCCGGCTCCGAGCTGAGTTGGCAAGGCACGGCTGACGCTCACCAGGTTGTCCATGGTCTGCCAGTCAAGTTTGACGCTTGGCAGGACATTGCGCGCGAGGTCAGAAGGATCCCACTTCATCGTCACCAGAATCTGGTCCTTGGTTTCCTGGGCGTGACAAAAGAAACCACCCTGATTCTTCGTGATGCAAGACTGCCATGCCGAGATGATGTTCTCATCCGCGATCTGCTCCATCATGTCGTAAGTCTTCTCGACACGATTTGACTGGTCCGATTCCGAGCAGTACATGGACTTGAAGTTGGAGGCGTGAGCCTTGGCGTCTTCTTTGCTGTATTCACGGGATTGGGCATTGCCGTTTTGACTGCTGCCGCCAGCCTTCAGGCCAACCGGAATGCTCTCCTCTACCATGTCGATTCCGATGTTGGCGCTTGCTGAACTGCTTGATGTCCGCTTTCCCTTCTCGGACATGTATCCGAACAGGAAATCCGCCAGGGATTCCTCGGTCTGGGAACACATGAATCGCCGCTGCCTTGCCGTCGCGATCTCATCATTCCCGATCTTGCGCGTGTTGAACACGCCCTTGCCGAGGACCTGACTGCAATGATCGTACGCCTTGGCGCTGACGTCACTGCTGACCGATTGCGCGGTCAACGCAAGCAACGACTCGTCGACGCGCACAGGCGCTTCCGACTGGCGCTGCTTTTCAAGGCCAACATGGCGGCCGATATCCCGCAAAGAATCCCCGCAACCAGTGACAGCGAAAGACACCGTGACGAAGGTCGCACCCAGGGCGCCAAAACTGCGCCGGTTCCAACATCGAAAACTCATGATTTTTTCTCCTGAAATATGCATTGAACCTCGAAGGCGGTGCCCCACAACACCAACCGTCAGGACCACAGTCATCAAGAAACGTGCCCTGACCTGAAGAGATTTCCGGTCGTCACGGTCAAGTGATTACAGTGGGTTAACATTCACACAGAACTTGGAGCCAGCAGGATGGCCAGAATTTCGGGCCAGGCGGGAACAAAAACGTTGCCAGGGACAGGTCCAGACACGAGTCTGTGACCTGCCCTGTGAATCGTGAACCAGCGGCTCATTTCCCGGTCAAATTGCAGTTCGGACCCAATCGCGAATACAAGGGATCGTACATGGATTTCGCGTAACCCGGATCATCTGTGCAAGTTCCCGGATCGAACGAAACATGCAACCGCGATCCCGTACGGAAAGGCAAACGGAGTGACTTTATCGCACTGGCCTTGAACGGACCCGCGCTCCAAACATATTCGTCAGGCCCCCTGACCTCGAGCCGGATATCGGAATCGCAGGCGGAGATCTTGCTGATCCGCCCGATGACTGTCTGATCCCTGCGCGATACAACTTGCGAAGGGGAGAAAGAGACCGATGCCGCAAAGCAAAAGGGGTTCCGTCATCCACGATCACACTTCCTTCACACTTCGTGGACAATCCATTCGGGCCCGTCACCATCCCGGTCACCTTCATGACCACGAAACCTGACTCAAAATGGGTTGAAGTAGCGGTCAAGGGCCAGGTCTTGATCACCGCCCCTCCGTTCACGGTGCTGCGCAATGACATGGCAGTGGCCGGCAAAGCGATGGATTGCCATGCCCGCCCACCGCGCCCGTCCGGGATCATGCCCCGCGCCGAGAACACAACTCCAAAAGTCTTCATCGATACCCACAACCCGGTCCCCGGACGGACCCGGGATGACGTCGCGAGTGGAGGACCATTTGCCGCCAACGACATGCTGATGTCACATTGAGGAGTCGGAGGCGCGTCCACATCAATGCGGGCTTTCGTCGTGACTTTTCTGGTTCCTTTGGCTGGATCCCGGACCGAGACCGGTACTTTCGATTCGACTGCCACATCGTACGCGACAATCAATGACGTGGGCTTGGCCGGAGGCTTTCCGTAAACAGGAGCCACCTGTGTGATCCTGGTGACCAATGTCGTCCCGGTCAACCCATTCGCTCCGCCAGCGAACCGCGAGTCACGACTTTTGACGGAGATGATACCAGCCTGGTCCACGGACCAGAAATTTGCCGAGGCCGCTGTCTGGTTCGTCGTTGCGACACGCTGCATCCTTACCTGGAGCGGCGCTCTCGTATTCACATACACTTCAGGAAAGATTGCCGGCACGTGTTCCATGTTCCTCGGGGAAGGATTCAACACGGGAAACGAAATAAGCGTCTTGAACATGTTAAGCGCGGCGACATTCCTCTCGCGCGCGACTTCGCTCGCGAATTCCAACGCCTGCTCGTTACCTGACCTGATGTTCCGGTCAGCCAGCAGCATGATCCCACCCGTCGCGGCCATCGCGCCAAGCAGGACATAGACAATGTTGCCGTCCTGGGATCCGACGCCGATTGGCGTTCTCCAGCGAATCCCAATTGATTTCACCAAGGTCCGCAACCGCCAGGCCCCCTGAAAAAAGTGGCCCACCCTTATCGGACGCGTCCGCTCCATTTCTTAACAAGGACAGCAAAATCCAGGGAAAGCGCCGCAAGTCGCCGCAATGACACGACTAACCAAGGGGTTCCAGATGATCCAGCTCGTCATCATTGAAGATCCTGGAACGCGTCAGAAATCGCACGCCCTCGGGATTTTCCAGCGAGAACATTCCCCCGCGTCCCGGGACCACATCAATGATGAGTTGCGTGTGTTTCCAGTACTCGAACTGGGACGCGCTCATGAAAAATCCCGCGCCGCCGATCTCGCCCATCCTCACGTCCGAGTCACCGGTTATGAACTCGCCGACGGGATAACACATCGGGGAGCTGCCATCACAGCAGCCCCCCGACTGATGGAACATCACGTTCCCGTGCTTTGCGCGCAGAAGATCAATCAGGTCCAGAGCCGCCTGCGTCGCAATCACCCTTTTGATCCTGCCGCCTGCCATCGCGGTCCCCGTCTCAGAAGAATCCGAGCTTCTTCGGGTTGTAGCTCACCAGCATGTTCTTGACCTGCTGGTAGTGGTCCAGCATCAACTTGTGAGTCTCGCGACCGATGCCTGATTGCTTGTAACCACCGAACGTCGCGTGAGCCGGATACGCGTGGTAACAGTTCGTCCAGACGCGGCCCGCCTGGATTCCCCGTCCGAATCGATACGCCGTATTCGCGTCGCGCGTCCAAACGCCGGCCCCCAGGCCGTAAAGTGTATCGTTCGCGATCGCCAGCGCCTCCTCGTCATTCTTGAATGTCGTCACGGAAACGACGGGACCAAAGATCTCCTCCTGGAAAATGCGCATCTTGTTGTGACCTTTGAAAACGGTCGGCTCGATGTAGTATCCCTCCGAGATCTCGCCCGACATCTTCGCGCGGTGTCCGCCGGTCAGGCATTCCGCCCCTTCCTGGCGGCCGATATCCATGTAACTCATGATCTTCTCGACTTGTTCCATCGAGGCCTGGGCGCCAATCATCGTCGATTCATCCAACGGATGCCCCTGTTTCACCTTCTTCACGCGTTCTATGGCACGCGCCATGAAGTCCTTGTAAATCGACTCGTGAATGAGCGCCCGGGACGGGCACGTGCAAACCTCGCCCTGGTTCAGGGCGAACATCGTGAAACCTTCCAGCGCCTTGTCAAAGAAGTCGTCGTCCTTTTCCATGACATCGGCGAAGAAGATGTTCGGCGACTTTCCGCCCAGTTCCAGCGTGACCGGGATCAAGTTTTGCGAGGCATATTGCATGATCAGGCGCCCCGTCGTCGTCTCTCCCGTGAACGCGATCTTCGCGATGCGCTTGTTGCTGGCCAGAGGCTTGCCCGCCTCCAGGCCGAATCCGTTGACGATGTTGAGAACACCCGGCGGCAACAGGTCACCGACCAGTTCGGCCCAGACCAGGATACCGGCCGGGGTCTGTTCCGCCGGTTTGATGACGACGGCGTTGCCCGCCGCCAGGGCCGGGGCGAGTTTCCACGCCGCCATGAGCAACGGGAAGTTCCACGGAATGATCTGCCCGACGACACCAAGAGGTTCATGGAAGTGATACCCGATTGTATCGTGGTCGATCTCGGCGATCGACCCCTCCTGGGCCCGGATGCACCCGGCAAAATAACGGAAATGGTCGATGGCGAGAGGCAAGTCAGCCGCCATCGTTTCGCGAATGGGCTTGCCGTTGTCCCAGGTCTCCGCGACCGCCAGCATCTCGAGGTTTTTTTCCATCCGGTCGGCGATTTTCAACAGGATATTGCTGCGCTCTGTTGCCGACATCTTGCCCCAGGCGTCTTTGGCACGATGCGCCGCGTCCAGGGCCAGTTCGATGTCGTGGTGGTCCGATCGCGGGATTTCGCAAAACGCCTTTCCAGTCACCGGAGTCAGGTTTTCAAAGTACTTGCCTGATCTGGGCGCCACCCACTCGCCCCCGATGAAGTTCGCGTAACGCGACTTGAAGTGGACCGGAGAACCTTTCTCGTTTGGATTCGAATGTTTCGTGGACATGAGATCACCCCCCTTTCCCTTAGAGTGTGTATTCGGAGTGTGGGCACGCGCTTTAACCGGACAAAACCGGCCGCTTGGCCAGGATTGATTCATCCATGGTTCCCGCCCGTTGTGAACGACTGTAGAAGCTGGCTACAGTGGAATTGCGGTTCGGGCCTCCCAAAAGCATGGCTGAACGGCTATGATCCTGCCTTGCCATGGAAATTCCACACGAAAATCTGGAACCCGAAACGTTGCGCCGCGTTCTCGAGGAAATTGTTTCGCGCGAGGGAACCGACTATGGCGAACACGTTTACACGTTCGACGAGAAAGTCGATCAAGCGATGCACATGCTGCTCATTCGAAAAGCCTCACTTGTTTTTGACCAGGCAACGGAGACCGTGAATCTTGTCAGCCGTTAACCTTCACATTGGAATCACCGGCAAAAAAAAGGTCGTTTCCTTGTTGCTGGCCGCCCTCGACACAGAATGCGCCGCGCTGGAGGCTTCTCTTGAGGCGGCCGTCGATGCCGCGACCAACGAAGAAAGCAAACCGGAAAACCAATACGACACACGAGCTCTTGAGGCCTCATACCTTGCGGGAGCCCAGAAAGAACGACTCCAGGAACTGAAAGGCATGCGCGTTGCCCTGGCGGCCATGCCTGTCCAGTCCCACGCGCCAGAAGGCCCCATCCAGACAGGCTCCATCGTCGAACTGGAATCCGATGGCGTCCCGTCGGTTTGTTTTCTGCTCCAATTCGCGGCTGGATATACCGTCGACTTCGAGGGAGTCAAAATCCGGACCGTGACGACCCAGTCTCCGCTCGGTCAGGCCCTGATGGGAAAGGCTCCCGGAGACGTCGTCGCGATCAAGGTCGGCGGCCCGGGGTCTGGCGGAAACAAGGGGCGCGACCGGGAATACGAAATCGCGTCGGTCTGGTGAGGCAGCCCGGCCAGTTTTCAGCGGAAATTTGCGGCCCCATCGGGTAAATTCCCTGATCGGTTCCGGGGAATGGAACGGGAGCGTGCCAGAGTGACAAAACAATCAATTAAAATAGTTACTTGGAACGTCAATTCGGTCTCTCAACGCCTGGACCGGATGTTGGCCCTTCTGGACCGCGAGGCGCCGGATTTCCTGTGTCTGCAAGAACTGAAGGGCGACGACGGGAAATTTCCCGCGGAGGCCGTCGCCGGTGCGGGATACCGGGCCGAGGTTTTTGGACAAAAAGGGTACAACGGCGTGGCCATCCTGAGCCGCATGGACGCAAGCCCGGCGGTGACAGTCACCCGCAACTTCGAGGATGGCGTGGACGACCCCGCGGCGCGATTCATCGCGGCGACTTACGAAATCCCTGGCAGCGCGAAGCCGCTGACGGTCATGAGCGCGTATGTTCCCAACGGCCAGTCCGTCGGATCAGAGAAGTATATTTACAAACTCGAGTGGTTCCAGCGCCTGCGCAAATACCTGGACGCGCATCACAAGACAACCGACCTCGTGGCCCTTGTCGGCGACTTCAACGTCGCGCCGGCCGACATTGACGTTTACGACCCGGTGGCGTGGCGGGAGCACATCCATACATCCACGCGCGAGCGTCAGGGCCTGCATCAGGTGGCGACGTTCGGGCTCGTGGACACGTGGCGCCACCTGTACCCGGACGAACCGGGATATTCGTGGTGGGACTACCGGCAACTGTCGTTCCCGCAAAATAAAGGCCTGCGGATTGACTTGATCTACGCGACGGTGCCTTTGGCCGGGACTTGCACAGAAGTCCGCGTCGACAGAAATGAACGCAAAGGCGAGAAACCTTCGGATCACGCGCCTGTGATCGCGACGTTTGATCTCGCATGATGAACCAGTGAGGAAACCATGGACGCGAATCCGGAAAACACGACACACCTCGGAAACAATTCCGCAAACAGTTCGGCCACCATCGCGTCGCGTCGCGCCAAGCCCGCGTCACGGGGCGCAACGGAATCCAAGGCTGATGCTTCAGGCAGGAACCGCCTCGGCCTGAGCGCCGACGAAATCAAGAACGATTACCGCATTGGCTACATGAGCCGGCAGGCGAGTTTGGCCGGGCGCAAGGAAGTTCTCACGGGGAAGGCCAAGTTCGGTATTTTCGGCGATGGCAAGGAAGTCGCGCAGCTGGCGATGGCGCGGGCTTTCAATAAAGGTGACTGGCGCAGCGGATATTACCGCGACCAGACGTTCATGTTCGCGACCGGCGCTTGCACCATCAAGCAGTTCTTCGCGCAGCTCTTCGCCGACACAAACCTGGAACACGACCCGGCTTCGGGTGGTCGACAAATGAACAATCACTTCGCCACGCGTTATTTGACGCCGGATGGTGAGTGGACATCGCAGAAAGACGCGTTCAACACATCTGCCGACATTTCGCCGACGGGCGGACAGATGGCGCGCCTGCTGGGGCTGGCTTACGCATCGAAGATGTACCGGCAGAATCCTGACCTCGCCGGCAGTGTGAAGTTCTCGGTCAATGGCGACGAAGTCGCGTTCGGCACAATCGGCAACGCCAGCACCAGCGAGGGACTATTCTGGGAAACGATGAACGCCGCGGGCGTCTTGCAGGTGCCGTTGCTGATGTCCGTATGGGACGATGAGTACGGCATCTCGGTCCCGGCCAAATACCAGACCACGAAACAGTCGATCTCGAAAATCATGGAAGGTTTCCGCAGCGAGCCCGGACTTCCCGCGTTTCATATCGAGATGGTCAAGGGCTGGGACTACCCTGCCCTGGTCGAGGCTTACTCTGATTCGGCAAAAATATGCCGCGAGCAGCACATGCCCGTGTTGATGCACGTCGTTGAGATGACGCAGCCCCAGGGACATTCGACCAGCGGCAGCCACGAGCGTTACAAGAGCAAGGAGCGCCTGGCCTGGGAAGACTCCATCGACTGCCTGAAAAAAATGCGCGAATGGATGATCGCGGAAGGCATCGCAACCACCGCGGAACTGGACGCCATGGAGGCCGAGGGCCGCAAGCAAGTGGACGCATGGCGCGACGAGGCGTGGCGCGAATACCTGGCCCCGCTCGAGTCGGAACGCGACCGCGTGGTGGAAATTTACAACCGGCTGAAGGCGGAGTCGCAACACGTCGACTTGATCGCGCGGGCAACGCAGGAACTCACGCGCACGCCGTCCTTGATGCGTCGCGGGATCCAGGCGTCCATGAAGCGGACCCTGGTCGCCCTGCGCGACGAGGTGACCGGGGCGAAGGAGGACCTTCGCCGCATGTTGGACAACTACGCGCAGGAGAACCAGCGCCGATACTCTTCGCACGTTTTCTGCGAAACGATCCGTTCTCCTCTTGCCGTGCCGGAAGTGAAGCCCGCCTATGACGCAACCCCTGAAAAAGTCGACGGCCGGCAAGTGATCCAGAAATTCTTTGAGATCCAGCTGGCACGCGATCCGCGCGTCTTCGTCGTCGGTGAGGACATCGGCAAGCTCGGCGGCGTCAACCTGGAGTTCGAAGGACTTCAGGCGAAATTCGGCGAGATTCGCGTGACGGATACCGGCATCCGCGAGGCGACCATACTCGGGCAGGGCATGGGCGCGGCGATGCGCGGCCTGCGCCCGGTGGTCGACATCCAGTATCTCGATTACCTGCTCTTCTGTTTCCAGGGCATGAGCGACGATCTGGCAACGCTGCATTACCGGACCGTTGGCGGCCAGGTCGCTCCGGTCATCGTGCGGACGAAAGGGCATCGCCTCGAAGGCATCTGGCACACGGGATCACCGATGGCCATGATCCTGGGCGGCATTCGCGGAATCCACGTCTGCGTCCCGCGCAACATGGTCCAGGCAGCCGGGATGTACAACACCCTGTTCAAGGGAGATGACCCGGCACTCGTCATAGAGGTACTGAATGGTTACCGGGTGAAGGAAGACATGCCGGCGAACATCGGCGACTACACTGTCCCGCTCGGGGTTCCGGAAGTTCTGCGCGAGGGGACGGACGTCACTTTGGTGACTTATGGCGCCTGCGTGCGGGTCGCCCTCGAGACGGTCAAGTTGTTGTCCGAAGTTGGCATCAGTGTTGAATTGATTGACGCGCAGACATTGCTGCCGTTTGACCGTTACGGACGGATCGGGGAATCGATAAGGAAAACGAATGCGGCGGTTTTTCTGGACGAGGATGTCCCAGGCGGAGCATCAGCATTCATGATGCAAGAAGTCCTTGAAAAACAGGGGGCTTACGAGTATCTGGACGCTGCGCCCAGGACCATCGCGGCGCGCGAGCACCGCTCGGCATACGCCTCGGACGGAGATTACTACTCCAAGCCCAACGCCGAGGAAATTTTCGACGTGATTTACGGTATGATGCACGAACGCAACCCGGGGCAATTCCCGGCTTACTGACGAGAGGGACCAGACCATGATGAAGCACTTTCTGGCATTGACCATGGCAGTAACGGCGGCAGGCACGATCGCGACCAGTGGCGAAGCCCGCGCCGAACTGGCCTACCGCCACCTTGCGACAACATCAAGCATCGTTGTCAACGGCGGCCACGTAACCATGAGCCCCGGTTACTCTTTCCGTCCGAACTTGCTTGTCACTCCGCGGGTTGTCGCCCAGCTGGCCGGCCCGAATTGCCGCGCTTACGTGCAATCAGCCCAGTACACCGGCAACCCGCGCCCGATCTTCGCGCAGCGCATGAACCGGTTCCCGGATGGTTCGTTCGAAGTCCCGTTCGGCAGTGTCACCTGGGTCGCGTTTGAAATCACGCAACCGTTCAACACGGCGTCGTCCATTTGCGACCTTCACTTTTACGCGTTGTTGGAAACCGGTACAGCACCGGCTCCAGTCGATCCATCCCAGCCAACCGAACCGCAGCAACCAACGGATCCCGACGCCCAGGAAATCCTTCTCGGCGCCGTGAATTACAGCGGTGGCTTCGGTCGTGACTTGCCCGTCGTCCAGAGCGGCCGCGGCCCTCTCGATGGCATCGTCACCGGAATTCGCGTCGCCATCCCGGAATTCTGCCAGCACGCGGAAGTCCTGGCCGCAGGCACTGTATCCGAAGGGAAGTACGACGCCGCGGCCCCGGCCAGCAACATTCCGGGCGCGTTCATCGTGAACGGCGGGCAAGGTCTTCGTGCCAGCGACATTCTGGTCACGCTGAACGGACCGTTCGACGCCCAGTGTGCCGTCCCGGTCTACGTCCGCGTTAAAAGGTAATAAACTGCTCTACATGCCTGCGCCTGACATGGGATGTCACTTCACCCCACGCACCATGACAGGCCAATGTCCCCCCTTTCTTGAAGGAGGGGGACTGTG
>RGVZ01000091.1 GCA_010029825.1 bacterium
GCGATTGATGCACTCTGTGATCGTCGAGTCGCTGGCATTCATCGAGCGGGAACTCATGCCCCGTGAGTGGCGCAACGGGTTGCGCCCGCCCGAGGAAATCATGGCCTGCGATGATCCACGGTGGCTCCTGGTGTGGGCCGCGCAACATGAGGAAGCCCACCGGTTGCGGCGCGCGTGGTCGTGCGCGGTCTTGCGGGTCGCTCACTCAATCGCGCACATCGAGGGTTCTTATCGTTACGTGAACGTGGACGCGGCGCGCGAACAAATAAAGAGCCGTTTCGAGGAGTACCTGCAGCGTAATCCAGCCGGCACGGTTACGGGGTTCGGGCATGGCGACCTGATCGTTCCCCTTGTCAAGTTTGACTGGAAAGCCGCCAAGTCGCGCCAGTCGATCTTGCTGAAGTTGCTGCACAAGAGGGCCAATGTCGCCGAGACCATCTACGATCTCGTTGGTGTCCGCATGGTCACCATGAACCAGGCTGACTCACTGCTGCTGATCCGGATGCTCACGGAACTGGGGATCATGAGTTACCCGAACTGCATTCCGGCCCGGGCCCGCAACAGCCTGCTCGATGTGGACCGTTTCCGGGCAGAGCTGGACAACCTGCGGGGACTGCTGCTGAGCGACAAGGTCTCGCCAGATCAGTTCCAGAAACGCATGGCGGCTCTCGCGATTCCACCGCCAGCCGAGGAGGGGGACAACCCGCACTCGGCCGCGACCTACCGGTCGATTCAACTCACCGGGCGCCAGCTCATCCGGGGCATGAACCCGGCATTCGCCTGGCTGCGCCGCTTTGAGGAGGCTTCCCGGACGCTGGGGCGGACACAGGCCTCCAAGGCGCTCAAGGAGCTGACCGCAGCCATCAAGGGTTGGCACGGGATGGACCGGGAAATGGACATGTGCGCTTTTTTCCCTTTCGAGATTCAAATTATGGATCAGACGTCGTATACGCAGAACAGTCAGGGAGCCGCCGCGCACGGACGTTACAAGAGTTCCCAGTTGCGTGCCGCGCGCCGCCGGGTCCTGGGCGAAGTCCTGAATCCGCAGAAGTGACGTTATAACCGTGACATGACAACCAGCAGCACACATACCCGCATCTATGCCGACTACAACTCGACGGTGCCGCTCGATGACGCGCATCTTGACGCGGTTGTGGCCGCCTTGCGGCAGTTCGATGGCAACCCGTCATCGCAGCACGCGACGGGGCGGCGCGCGAAAGTCGCTGTCGAGGATGCCCGCGCGCACGTCGCCAACCTCGTTGGCTGTCGCGCCCAGGAAATCGTTTTCACTTCTGGCGCCACGGAAGCGAACAACCTGGTGATCCAGGGTGTTGCCGGAAAACAAGGCGACAGCGGCGGAAAGCCGCACGTAATCATCGGCGCCACGGAGCACTCTTCGGTCATCGAGGTGGCGCAGGTCCTTGCGGAACGCGGACGCATTGTCCTCTCGATCGCGCCGGTGGATCGCGATGGCAGGGTATCGCGTGAGGAAATGCTGCGGATGATCCAGCGCGACACGGTCCTTGTCAGCGTCATGATGGTCAACAACGAGACCGGCGCGATCAATCCAGTCGCGGAACTGGCAGGCGCGGTCAAGGAGCGGAACCCGCTCATCCATTTCCACACGGACGCGGTCCAGGCCCTTGGCAAGATCGACATCTCGTTTCTCGCGCGCACCAAGGTTGATTCGGCGGCGTTCTCCGGTCACAAGGTCGGAGCCTTCAAAGGATGCGGCGCTCTTTACCTGAAGGCAGGTTCCAGGATGCAGGCCCTGATGCTGGGTGGTGGCCAGGAGAGGGCGCGCCGGCCGGGTACGGAAAATGTCCCGGGGATCATCTCGTTCGGGTTGAGGGCGCGCGACCTGGTGAGCGCCGGGCCTGGCGCGTGGGAAGACCGCGAGCGTCATGTCCAGGCGCGTTTTGTCGCGGCGTTGCTCGGGATCGGCGGGGCTGTCATCCACGGGGATCCCGCGACTGGCATCGCCAACACGGTGAATTTCCACATCGACCGCGTGAGCGGCGATGACTTGCTGCTTAATATGGATTTGTCGGGCATAGCGGCATCCAGCGGAAGCGCGTGCTCCTCCGGCGTCGGACGGCCGAGTCATGTGCTGCTGGCGATGGGATATCCGGAATGGGTGGCGCTCAATTCCGTCCGGATCAGTTTCGGTGCCGGCACGGACGGGGCGGATGTCGACCGGATCATCGAAGTCGTGAAACAAGTCGCGAACCGAAGGGCCGGATCCCGGGGATGAGGAGGGGGCGCCGGACAGGTGACCCACAAAAGGCGTTCCTCGAAGGTGCCTTCAGGCGGATTCCTTGTCCCGGCGCGGGCGAGGTGGCGGGACATCTTCTGCGGAGTTTTGGGGCGGGTTCGGCATGGACAGCGGGCGGGTCGCGCCAAGGCCGGCCGGACGTTTCGCCGAATTCGATCCTCTACGATGGCGAATCCAGCGTTTCAGTTTCCTGCCTTCCATGCTCAGACCTTGACTCATCACGGATCCTCCCGGTTCTGGCGGGCGCGCTGACCCGGGGGTTTTTGCGAAACTCCCTGGCCGTTGCGCAGGAGAGGCTTCGGAGGCTGCTGGCGGGTCTTTAGGTAAACTTTCATAAATTAACCAAAAATTTAGTGATTCCCGTTTGTTGCTGTGCTTCATTGGAGGGCTGGCAACAGCCAGTTTTCGGAGGTCTCCAGAGCCATGCACTCGCGGGCGCTGATTTGGATGGCGTGGCGTCAGCTGCGTTCGGTGCGCGCCCGGGTTTTGCCGGGGACGCGAGGCCTTTCGTTCATGACCACGATGTCCATCGCGGGTGTCGCGACGGGGGTCATGGCGCTGGTTGTTGTGTTGTCCGTGATGGCCGGATTTGAGGCCGACTTGCGGCGCAAGATGCTGGTCGGCCAACCCCACGTCGAGGTGATGGCGGAAAACGCCGTTGCCGGTTTCAGTTTGAAAGAACATCCCCTCGAGCAAATCGCCCGGGCGGTTCCCGAGGCGCAACTCCTCGAGCCGTTCACCGAAGCTGATGTTGTCATCAAGCGAAAGCGATTCATGTCGTCGGCAACATTGTTCGGCGTTGATCCGGCGATTGGCGCCTCCAATTGGGGATTCAACGGGGCATTCATCAATGGCGGGATCGGGGATCTCGGGGCTCGCCAAGGGCGCGACGCGCGGGATCACAGCTCGTTGCCCGGAATCGCTCTCGGGGACCAGCTGGCGGACCAGTTGCAAATCGCGGTCGGCGACGAACTGGTGGTTTTGTCGCCGCAGACGGGAGTCGGCTCGATTCTGGGCGGCGGCACGTTGTCCCGTTCGTTTGTCGTCACGGGAATTTTTTCGACCGGGATGTTCAATTACGACAGCAAATGGGCCGTCACGAGCCTCGATGAGGGGCGACGGTTCATGGCCGATTTTGACGAATCACTCGCGGTTGACCGTTTTGTGTCGGGAATTGGATTCTCGTTGCGCGACCCGATGCGCGTCGATCGTGTGAAAAAAACTTTCGAACGTGCTCTGGGAGCTGATTCCGGGCTGCGGTTGCAGACCTGGCAAGAGGCAAATAAGTCATTGCTCTTTGCCTTGAAACTAGAGAAATTCGCCATGGGATCCATCCTTATGCTGGTGGTTGTTGTTGCCGCTTTTTCGATCAGCGGCACGATGATGATGACGGTCTTTCACAAGCGAGGACACGTCAGCTTGATGCGGGCCCTGGGGATGAGTCGACGGGATGTGTTGCGCCTTTATTTGATCCATGGTGTCGTGATCGGCGTCACGGGCGCGCTGCTCGGCCTGACTGTGGGGATCCTGCTCTGCCTTGCGGTTGAATTCACGCGAGGAGTGCCGTTGCCCGCGGATATTTATTATTTGAAGGTCCTGCCGGTGAAATACCTGCCGGTGGACTACCTGGTGATTGTGCTGGCTGCCCTTGGATTCAGTTTCGCCGCGTCAGCATACCCGGCATGGGTCGCCGCGGGACAGGACCCGGGCGCCGGATTGAGGTACGAGTGAACGAGGCTGCAAACATGGTCGCTGACGATACCCCGAAGCGCGCTGCCATCGAGTTGAGGGGCGTGACCAAGGCCTTCGTCGTCGAATCCCAGCGTGTCGAGGCGCTGCACGATGTGAGTCTGCGCATCGAGCGCGGCAGTTGCGTCGCCGTGACGGGACGTTCCGGCGCGGGCAAGAGCACTTTGTTGCATATCATCGGCACGTTGGACCGTCCCTCGCAAGGTAGCGTGATGATCGGTGGGGTTGATGTCTCGCGACTGTCCGATCAGGTCACTTCGAAATTCCGCAATGAAAAACTGGGTTTTGTTTTCCAGTCCAGCAACCTGCTGCCGGAGTTCACGGCGCTCGAGAATGTCATGATGCCGGGCGTGATCTCTGGCGTGCGGGGGTCCGGGGCGCGGAAGCGCGCCGCGCGATTGCTGGACGCGGTCGGGCTGGGCGCGCGCGCGAATCACCGGCCGGCGGAACTCTCCGGCGGAGAGCAGCAACGGGTTGCCATCGCGCGGGCCCTGTTCATGGAACCGGAGGTCCTGTTGGCGGATGAGCCGACTGGCAACCTGGACAAGAATACGAGTCTGGCGATCCAGGATTTGCTGATCGATCTGGCAGCCCGCCACAACACGACCATGATCCTGGTGACTCATGACCAGCAACTCGCTGAACGCATGCCGTCCAGGATCGTCATGGAAGACGGGCGCGTCCTGTCAGGAACAGGAGTTGCCCTTTGAGCAAGAGCATGATTCCGGCGACGGGGTTTGGTTTCGTCGGGCGCGCGATGCTGATTGCCCGCGCGCTGATGTTCGGGATGGCGGTGTCCATCGTCCCGTCGGTGGAGGGATTTTCCCAGTCGAAGTCCGGCCTTGAGTCCGCGGGTGAGAATGTCACGGACGTCGTCGTGCGCGGCAATGCCAAAGTCGAGGCTGACGCGATCGTCACGATTCTCAAGACACGCAAGGGCGCGTCATTTGACGCGGCCACGGTGAGGGCCGACATCAAGGCGCTGTTTGACCTCGGGTATTTCTCCGACGTGCGTGTCTTCAAGGAAGACGCTCCGGAAGGCGTGAAGGTGATCGTGCAGGTGGTGGAGAAGCCCGCGATTGTTGAGATCAAGTTCGAGGGCATGAAGGAAATCAAGCCCGACGACGTGAAGGACAAGATCCAGACGAAGCTCTACACAATCATCAGCGACAGCGCGATTTCGAACGACGTACGGTTGATCGAGCGCCAGTACACGGAGAAAGGATTCTACCTCGCGAGGATCACGCACACCATCGAGATGAAAGCGGCAAACGAGGCGGTATTGACCTTTGTGGTTGACGAAGGCGGCAAGCTTCGTGTCGGCGAAGTGTCGATCATTGGCAACAAGCATTTCCAGTACGGCGACTTGATCGAGAAACTCGCGCTGCGTCCGGTTACGAGATCCAGTTCCTTGTCATCTGGCGGTATTTACCAGGATGATTTCCTGAAGCGTGACCTCGAGTTCCTGTCCTACTGGTACCGTGACGCTGGTTTTGCCGAGGTCAAGGTGGCCAAACCGCTGACGGTGATGGATCCCGACCGGCAGTTTGTGCGCGTTACATTCCAGGTCGAGGAGGGGTTGCAGTACAACGTCGGCAAGATCTCGTTCTCGGGCGACATGCTGTTCGAACCGGTGGAGTTGACGGAGTCAATGGCCCTCAAGGCAGGTGCCCTTTTCCGGTACTCACAGTTCGTCAAGGACATCGAGATGATGGGGGACAAGTATGGCGACCTCGGATACGCCTACGCGTACGTCAATCCCAAGACTAGTTTCAATCGCGACACGCGCACGGTAGACATCGAGTATGAGATCCAGAAGGGCGAGAAAGTCTATTTTGGATCCATGGAGATCCTGGGCAATACAAAGACCCGGGACAACGTGATCCGCCGTGAGCTCGATGTGCATGACGCGGAACTGTACAGCGGGACCAAACTGACACAATCGAAGAAGAACGTGAACCGGCTGGGCTTCTTTGAGGACGTGCAGATCCTGAAGGAACGTGACCCGGACCACCAGGACCGCCTGAACCTCAAATTGCGGGTGAAAGAAAAACCGACCGGACAGTTGCAGGCGGCGCTGGGCTTCAGTCCCGGACAGAACACGAGCGAGGGCTCCTTCTTCGGGCAGGGGCGTTATGACGAGCAGAACCAGTCGGGCTTTGGCTGGAAGACGAATTTGACAGCGCGCTGGAACGGTGGACGGAACTACTCGTTTGAGGCAGGGTTCACCAACCCGCGCGTGAACGATTCGGACTGGTTGGCTGGCGCCTCGGCCTCGGTGAAGCATGAAGTGCGCAATCCTCTCGAGGATGTCGAGATCCTCGAGGAGCGAACGGGCGGTTCGGTCTTTGTCGGCAGGAAGTTGTTTGAGGAAGTTCGGGGGCGTCTGACCTACCGGGCGGAACACATCAATCAGAAGAGCGACGTTTACCTGGTCGACCGTTTCCGGGATTCCGGACTTTCATCCAGCGCGATCTTCAGCCTCAGTCGCGTGGACACCAACAACTACATCGATCCCAACGAGGGATCAGAGATCGAGTTGCGCCAGCAATTCACCGGCGGCCGGTTGCTCGGAGGCAACCAGCAGTTCATGGAAAGCGTGCTCGACGCGGCGAAATATCATCCCATCGACTGGTCAGAGTCATTCCGGACGTATTTCAAACTGCGGGGTACCGTATCTTACATATATCCTTTCGGAGACAAGGAGGTTCCGTTCCTGGAGCGTTACCGCCTTGGTGGACCGAACGATTTGCGCGGCTACGACCTGTGGTCTCTCGGTCCGAAGTTCAGCGTCATGAAGTCCCCCGGTGATCCAGTGACCAGGCTGATCAAAGGTGGCGACAAGAAGGTGATCGGCCAGGTCGAGTATTTCGTGCCGTTGATCCCCGAGGCAGGAATCAAGGCACTGGTTTTCGCGGACGCCGGACGCGTCTTTGACGACGGTGACGCGATGAGTCTCGATGGATTTCACAAGGACGTTGGATTCGGGATCCGCTGGATCACGCCGATCGCGCCGTTCAGGTTTGAATGGGCGTATCCTTATGAGAACGGGCAGCTTGGTGAGTCAAAGATCATTTTCTACATCGGTTATTGAACCATTCCGCCCTCAGGCGGTTGTCGAAGGAGGACAACATCATGATGAATCGTAATTCGGTTGCCGGCTTTGCGGGTGTTTTTGCCGGCCTCATGGCTGGTTGCCTCATGGCATCAGGCGCCGCGCTCGCCGAAGGGCGCAAGTACGCGGTGGTCGACATGCAGGAAGTCATCCTCAATGTCGAGGAAGGCAAGTCTGCGCGCGCCGATCTCGAGAAAGAGATCAAGGACAAGGAAAAGGACCTGCAGAAGCAGAAAGAAGAACTCGACAAGATGAACGACGAGTGGAAATCGAAAGCGAGCCTCCTTTCGGAAGAGGCGCGCATGAACAAGCAAAAGGAGTTTCAGGAGAAGTTCCTCTCTCTGCGCAATTCAGAGATGGAATTCCAGTCGAACATCAAGCGCAAGGAACAGAAGGCGACGCAAGCGATCGCGGTGAAAGTCGCGGGTCTTGTCGAGAAAATCGCGAAGGAGCGCGGTCTCGAGGCCGTGTTCGAGTCCAACTCCGCCGGGCTTCTTTACTTGCAGGAGCCGGTTGATTTGACCAAGGACGTCGTCGACCGTTATTCGAAGGAAGCCAAAAAACCATCCGCGAAATCGAAGAAGTAAATCATGAAAATGACTTTTTCCGACGCACAGTTGCCAGCGATGCCGATGGACACCGAGGCCATCCAGAAGTGCATTCCGCACCGTTATCCGTTCTTGCTGGTCGATCGTGTCACCAGCATGTCGCCCGGCGACAAGATTGTTGCCTACCGAAACATCTCTATTTCAGAGTCGGCATTGCAGGGGCATTTCCCGGGTGATCCAGTTTTGCCGGGTGTCTTCATCATCGAGGGCTTGGCGCAGACGGCGGCGATATTCGGGTATTACGCGACGGGATGCGTCTATAAAGGTTGCCTGCTGTCCGATGTGAGTGAGGCGCGTTTCCGCAAACCGGTGCGTCCCGGGGACAGACTTGTTTATGAGGTCAAAATCGAGCGTCAGCGCGGGCACTTCCTGTGGTTTGATGCCTTGGCCCTGGTTGATGGTGAGAAGGTCGCCACGGCGAAGTTCTCGGCGTTGATGCGCTGAACGGATCGATTCCGGGAGTTCTTCCGGGGAGGTGTGCCATGGGCAAGCAAGTGCAAATTCACAAGGCCGCCATCGTGCATGAAGGCGCGGAGCTGGGCTCCGGGGTCCAGGTCGGGCCGTTTGCCGTTATTGGCCCTCAAGTGAAACTCGATGACGAAGTTGTCGTTGATGCGCACGCCATTGTGGAAGGGCGGACAACGGTTGGCGCACGGACCAGAATCCACTCTTTCGCTTCCGTTGGTTCCAAACCACAGGATCTGAAGTTCGCCGGTGAGGACACGGAACTCATCATCGGGGCGGACAACATGATCCGCGAATACGCGAACATCTCGCTGGGGACTGCGGGTGGTGGCGGCAAGACTGTCATCGGCAACGGAAACCTGTTCATGGTGTATTCGCACATTGCCCATGATTGCCACGTCGGAGATGAGTGCATCTTCGCGAACGGCGTGGCGATTGCCGGTCATGCCGTGATCGGGAACAAGGCGGTCTTCGGCGGACTCTCGGCGCTGCACCAGTTCTGTTTGGTAGGAGACATGGTCATGGTCGCCGCCGGCGCGATTGTCACCCAGGACGTTCCACCGTATGTCATGGTTCATGGCAACCGCGCGCAGCCAAACGGCCTGAACGTAGTCGGGTTGCGCCGGTCTGGAATGTCGACCGCGCAGGTATCGGACGTGAAAGCGGCGTATCGCCTGATTTACAATGAAAACCTCGGTATTGAGGAAGCTCGCGACAGGATTGCCTCTGAAGTGACGGATGCGTTCGTCAAAGCCAAATTCCTGGACTTCCTTGCTGCCAGTAAACGCGGTGTTTGCCGCTAAGGCCGGTTGAACTTGGCCTCGTCGTCCCGACCAATTTTCATCTCAGCCGGGGAATTTTCCGGCGACCTGCTCGGCGCTGACCTTGTTGGCGGTTTGTCTCAGGTATTTCCCGGAGTTCGACTGTACGGAATTACCGGACCGGCAATGAACAGCGCCGGTGTCCAAAGCATCGCCAGTATCGACGAATTGAGCGTGATGGGTGTGGCGGAGGTTGCCGGGCAGATCGGAAGACTGGCGCTGCTCGAGAAAAAAATTTTCGCGGCGATCGAGCGGCTCGCGCCGCAATTCGTCATTACGGTCGATTTTCCAGGATTTCATTTCCGCATGGCCGAGCACCTGAAACTCGCCGGGGTTCCCGTGTACCAATATGTCGCCCCCAAGCTTTGGGCGTGGGGAGCAGGCAGGTCCGCGCGTCTGCGCCGTGATTTCGCCGGTGTGTTGGGGATCCTTCCCTTTGAGTCCGATTTCTTTTTGGAACGCGGGGTCAACTACGAGTATGTTGGATGTCCCCATGTGGACCGTATCAAACACGTAAGGGTTGACCGCGCCATGTTCGGGTATGACCCGGACCGTGAGGCGCAACCGGTGGTCTTGTTGTTGCCCGGAAGCCGCAGGTCCGAAATCGACGCGATTGCGCCGTTATTGTGTCGCGTCGCGCGCCAGCTTGAGTTGGCGGTGCCCGGGGTTGCTTTCGCGTTGCCCGTCGCGTCGAACCTGCCGCTCGACTATGTGCGGTCACGGTTCTCAGGCGTCAGGAATTTGTGTGCTTTCCACGGTTGCAGCCTCGAGTTGATGGCTGTTGCCGATGCGGCGGTGGTGGCCTCCGGGACCGCGACGCTGGAGTGCGGGTTGTCGGAACTGCCGATGGTCGTGGTCTATGAGATGAGTCCTGTGACCTATTCCCTGATGCGGAACCTGGTCACGGTTCAGCACGTCAGCCTGGTGAATTTGATCGCCGGTGATGCCGTGGTGCCGGAATTTGTGCAAAACGTTGACCCGGTCGCTGTGGCAGCGGAAGTCGGAAAATTGCTTCAGGATCCATCGTGCCGTCAGGCTCAGCTCAATGGCTTGCGGATGGTGAACAGCGGCCTGCGCGGCGGCGCGGCCTTGCGTGCCGCGACGACGATCCGGCGTTGGCGAGGAGGATCCTCGTGAGCTTGGCCAGTCTCGCGCTGGAGACCGCCCGTTCTCGCAAGCGGCTTGTGGTTTCGATGCTGGGTGCCCTGTCAATCCTCGGGTTGGCACAGGCAGGGGCGATCCTGCTGGCGCGTAATTTCCTGTCGGCTTTTTTTGAGCCCGGCGCTGGTGGCGGTGGAACGGTGCCTGTGTCGGTGATCTTGCCGGTTGGCGTCCTGATCGCGGGCATCGCGAAATCATGGGGCACATACCTTTACACAAGATTGCAGCAAGAGTTCAGCATGCTCGCGGGGTCAGACCTTCGCGATCGCCTTTTCCCGGCGATCATGGGCAGGTCCTGGCAGGAACTCGCCAGTGTCTCGCCAGGGACGTGGATGTCTGTGCTCGTGAATGACGTCGCGTTTGTGCAGACGCGGTTGTCCGAGGTGATGACCAGTTTCTTGCGCGGTGGGATGTCGATTGTCGCGAGTCTCGCGACCATGCTTTTCATCCATTGGCCGTCGGCGATGGTGATGATGGCCTTGATTCCTTTCATGGCGCGCGCGACTGGTTCTACTGGCAAACGCATCGCCGGTTTTTCTGACATCGTCCAGCGTTCCTTGCGCAGGATGGCGGATCTCGTCCTTGAAGTCCGCGCGCGTTTCGACTTCATGCGGGCCCAGGGTGGGGAGATGGCTGATCTCGCGCGGTTTGATTCCGCGAATGAATCCTATTTCCATATGATCATACGCAGCATTTTTGTCCGTTCATCCTTCGCGCCAGCGCTTGAATTCCTTGGATTCGCGATCTTCGCGGCATTTATTTTCGCGATCAACCGGGGACTTGTTTCCCTGGGCGGTGGAATTGGAACTGGAACTGGAACTGGCAGTGAAGTCCTGCTCCAGTTCCTGGTCGCATTGGGATTCATGGTCAAGCCACTGCGGGAAATTGGCGAGCAATTGTCCAGGTATCACGAGACAAAAGGCGCGTTGTCCAAGTGTTTTGACTTGATTGACAACAGCCCCCTTTCATCATCCCCTGTCGCCCCGGGGGACGCCGCGCCCTTCGTGGCGGAACCACCCGGATTGACTCCGGTTTTGATCCAAAAGGTAGCGTTTCAGTGGCCCGGCAGCGGGCGGACCTTCCGCGCGTCGGATGTGCGGTTGTTGCCGGGCAAACGTATTGCGATCGTTGGTCCCAGCGGTGCCGGCAAGAGCACGTTCCTGAAGATCCTGGCAGGACTTCTGGAGCCAGCAGAGTGGGAATCTGGCGAGTCCTGGGATTCAGTTTGCCGGCATGCCTCGCTCGTGCCTCAGCAGCCATTTCTTTTTACGGCCACCATCCGTGAGAATGTCGCCTACGGATTTCCTGCTGCGACAGATGAAATGATCCGGGGCGCGCTCGACGCGATAGACGCAAGGACTTTTGTGGAGTCCTTGCCGGGTGGCCTTGGCACCCCGGTATCGTCGCTGGTCGCGAATCTTTCTGGCGGGCAGGCGCAGCGCCTGGTCATCGCGCGGGCTCTCTTGCGGGGGAAACCCCTGTTACTTCTTGATGAAGCCACTTCAGCGCTCGATGTCGCGACAGAAGGGTCGATCCTGCGTCGCCTGGCCGCGGACGTCCAGGCGACGGGCAGGGCGATGATCGCCGTGACCCATCGTTTGCAGTGGTTGCCGCTGTTTGATGAGGTCTGGTTCGTAGAAAATGGAATGTTTTCCCTGCGCGGCAGCCCGCAAGAGATGATGGCCAACAAAAGGTTCGAGGCATTCTGTCGCGAGCCGGAGGCCGTTGGCCCATGACCGCCAGACGCTGGTTGTTTCCCCTCCTGGTTCCCCTCTCATGGCTGTTTTTCGCAGCGATCATCATGCGCCGATGGCTTTATCGCGCGGGATTCCTGCGTAGTATTCATTTGGGGCCGCGGACAATTTCCATCGGGAACATTGAGGCTGGTGGAACTGGAAAGTCGCCGTTTGTCTCCGGCCTGGTGGCCTCGTTGGTCCAGGAAGGCCATCGTCCTGTTGTTTTGGCTCGGGGCTACAAATCGGGCCTGCCGCGAGGGGCATTTGCCTGCTACATGAACGCCAGCCTCGTTCCTGACTCTAGCGGATCGCTTGATGCCAGGGCGCGTGCCGATGAAGC
Source organism: bacterium (assembly GCA_010029825.1). Lineage (GTDB taxonomy): Bacteria > Bdellovibrionota_B > Oligoflexia > Oligoflexales > RGVZ01 > RGVZ01. The sequence continues at coordinate 12,271 of RGVZ01000091.1, forward strand.
GCGGATGATCTCGGCGCAAAATCCGACCGTTCCAGTGATCATTGGCGCAGACAGGGTCGCGGCGTGGAACGCGTTCTCCCGGACCATCGAGGGTTACAGGCCGACTCACGTCATCCTGGATGACGGTTTCCAGCACTTGCGTATCAGGCGTGACGTTGACGTCGTGCTCGTCTCGGAGGGATTTCGGGGGGACCGGTTGTTGCCTGCTGGAAACTTGCGTGAGCCTCTGTCCGCACTTGGCCGCGCGGATTTCGTCATCCGTACCACCGGGCGGGACGGCGCGGTCGTCCCGGTCGTCCCAGAGCGCGCGCGTGACATGTTGGGTGGTATTCCGGTCTTGCCGGCAAGGGTGGTGTACGGACCATTGGTTCAGGCTGGTTCAGCCGTTGATGCGGACTTCATGAGAAGTAACCCGTTGCCACGTCAAATTGTTGTGGCTTGCGGGATCGCGCGACCAGCGTCGTTTGTGCGCGCGGTCGAATCGATTGGCATGAAGCCCAGGCGCCTCGTCATCGCGGGAGATCACCAGCGGTTTCAGCCTTCCCAGTTCAGCAAGGATGCCATTGATGGCGCGGACGCGATCGTGACGACGGCGAAGGATTATTGGCGTGATCCCGAAATCATTTTGTCTGCCGGTATTCCCGTCTGGATTCTTCCCATGACGATTGAGTTCCCATACCGGAATCTTTTCTGATCAGCGCGTGTGGTAATTTTCCAAAATCCCGCGCGCATTCCCCGTATTTTCGGGTGATTGCCTGCCGGTCGATCAAGGTCCGGGGAACCGGATGTATCCCAACGGTCGCGATCGGCGGCTAAAGTCAATTGTCACGACTCCGATCCGCACGTTTGGATGACCATGACGGGCCATCCGGGTCAATCAAACTTGGGAGATTGTAGCGTCATGAACCAGTCACAGAACAACCCGACAGGGCAAGGGGGCGGCGGGGGCTTTCCGTCACAACCCGGCGCACCGTCGAATCCGTTTACGGCGGATTTGAAGGGCGAGTTCGCGAGTAATTTCGGGACAAATACAAACGCCATGTCCCAGATCTTCAAGGAAGGCTCGTACGCGAACAGCAATCGTTCGCGATACATCCTTCTTGGAGTTCTTCTTGTAGCGGTAGCAGCTACGGCTTACCTGTATATTGCTACCGAAGCCCACGATGAAAATGAATTCCCGGCCTCTGAGTCTGCGGAAGTCGCCAAGGCGCCGGCCAAGCCTGCAGAGGAAAAGCCGGCTCCGCAAGCTGCTGCCGTGGCTTCTACGGCACCGGCTGCGCCGGCGAAGGCTCCTGCTGCCGCCGCGGAGTCAGCTCCGGCTGCTGCCGCGACTGCCGCGACGGAAGGTGCCGCTGGCCCTCTTTCGATCAACTTCCCGGAAGACGGCGCGTCGATCTCTTACGACGAGACGGTTGGTCCGGCACGCTTCTCATGGAACGGTGGCGCAGGCACTCTGGAGCTGTCGCGCAACGCCTCCATGAAGCCGATTGACGTAAAGATTCCGGTAAAGAAGGGCGCGTACTCCCTTCACCAGCCGGCTCCCGGAACGTGGTACTGGCATGTCAAGACCGCCTCCGGGAAATCAGGAATCCGCTCGTTCACTGTGGACGCTCCGGTCCGCCGCAAGCTGACGGTTACGGCTCCGGCCGCGGGCGCAGCGCTGGCAGGCAGCGGCGGCCAGGTGTCGTGGACGGGTGATTCGAAAGTAACCTACTACCGGGTTGAGTTGAGCAACGCCAAGGATTGGGCAAACCCGGCTTACAAGTTCGCCACCGCTGGCTCGGTCGCGACGCTCCAGGGTGTAACCCCGGGCGCGTACAAGATGCGTGTCGGCGCGTTCTCGGAGATTTCCGGTCGCTGGGAGTACACGACTCCCGTGGATGTCACGATCCAGTAAAAATCGTGAACCCAGGTTTGATGATCCGCCCGGCGTAGCCCCGCCGGGCGGATTTGTTTTATGATGTTTCGCAGGAGATTCATGACACATGGTTTCTGTTCCCCCGAAAGACGCGAAATCCCTGATTCGTGACGACCTGCGTGCAGCGCGCAAGGCCATGCCGCGCGCCGAAGTCGAGACCGGATCCCGCGCGATCCAGGCGCATCTTGCCGGTTGGCTCCGGGAACATCAGTTTGCGGCGGTTGCGGCTTACATGGCGACACGCAACGAGCCGGTGATCCATCCGGCGATGGAACAAGACGAACTCCATGATCGGCGCTGGTATTTTCCGCGGGTTATTTCCGGCGGCGCCATGGAATTCATCGCGTGGCGATCCTATGAGCCAATCCGCAAAGGTACGTTCGGTATCAAGGAGCCTGCCGACGGGCAACGCCTTGAGTTCGAGGGTCGCGACGTCGTCATCTTCTTGCCGTGCGTGGCGGTTGACCGGTCGGGCAATCGCCTGGGATCAGGAGCCGGATATTACGACCGCTTCATCAAGACGATCAAACTTGTCGGGGTATGCTGGGAAAGATTCTTCCTGCGGGATCCACTGCCCTCGGAGTCATTCGATATGCCCGTTCAAGCCGTATTGACGGAATCAGGGTTCCTGAACCTCGGTTCAAAATTACCCTAGTTGACGACTTCCCGTTTCTGGCAGAAAGTCACGCGCCCTTTGCAGCACTGGATCGCCGTGTTGCCAGTGTAATTCGAGCAATCAGGGGCAGTTCCTGCATTGGTGAAGCCAGCAGGACAGGCAGGCGCGATGTCCTGGTGAGCAT
>RGVZ01000092.1 GCA_010029825.1 bacterium
CCGGTCATCATCCAGGCCTCCCGCGGGGCGCGCTCGTATTCGCAGGATGCTTATTTGCGGCATCTGATCCTCGCCGCAGCGGAGTTGTACCCCGAGATTCCGATGGTCATGCATCAGGACCACGGCAACAGCCCCCTCACTTGTTTTTCTGCGATCAAGCAGGGCTTCACCTCGGTCATGATGGACGGTTCCCTCAAGGAAGACGGAAAAACACCGGCAGATTACGACTACAACGTCGATGTTACGCGTAAAGTCTGCGAAGTCGCCCACGCATTTGGCGTCTCGGTTGAAGGCGAACTCGGATGCCTTGGGTCGCTTGAGACGGGCCAGGGCGACAAGGAAGACGGACACGGATTTGAGGGGACGCTCTCCAAGGAGCAATTGCTGACCGATCCCGCGCAGGCGGAAGATTTCGTTCGTCGCACGAAAGTTGACGCGCTCGCCATCGCTATCGGTACCAGCCACGGCGCCTACAAGTTCACCCGCAAACCGGACGGCAAGATCCTGGCGATGAACCGCGTGGCGGAAATCCACAAGCGCCTCCCCGACACGCACCTCGTCATGCACGGTTCGTCTTCGGTCCCCCAGGAACTTCAAGACGCCGTCAACAAGTACGGCGGTCAAATCAAGCAAACGTGGGGCGTGCCCGTCGCGGAGATCCAGGAAGGCATTCGTCACGGCGTCCGGAAGATCAACGTCGACACGGACAACCGTCTCGCGATTACTGCCGCGATCCGCAAGGTTCTCACCGAGTCGCCGCAAGAGTTTGACCCGCGCGCGTACTTGAAACCGGCGCGCGCTGCGATGCAAAAGGTCTGCGAGGACCGGATGGTCGCGTTCGGGCAGGCAGGCAATGCCCGCAAAATCCGTCAAGTGACGCTCGAGGAAATGGCGAAGAAATACTTCACTTGAAGAGAGGATCCTTCGCCTACGGCTCAGGATGACGGAGGAAGAGATGATCCTTCGCCTACGGCTCAGGATGACGGGGGTAGAGAGGATCCTTCGCCTACGGCTCAGGATGACGGGGGTAGAGAGGATCCTTCGCCTATCGCTCAGGATGACGGGGGTAGAGAGGATCCTGTCTTTGAACCATGACGGGAAAAACAAACCGCCCCGCGAATTTTCGCGGGGCGGTTTTTTTCGGAGCACTCATTGGAGGAGATTGAGGCATACTGCCAGCAGGCTGGCGAATCAAAACATCAAGATAACGTCAACAAAACCGCAATTTCCCGAACCCGTCCACCACTCAGTCGTTGCAGGCCTGCAAGGTCGTCTGGCCAGAGGCAACTTCAAGGTTGTAGAGGGACTTCACTTCATTGATCTGCCACGTGTCAGCCATGGCAGTCGAGCAGCCAGGGAACACCCTGCGACTCGTTGCGGTGCCGGCGTCAATCTCAGAAGCGGTTGCCGTAAACTGGTTCTGGTTGCCGATATTGGCATAGACGTACCGGACCTTCTTGCAATCCGTCACACGGAAACCGATCTCGTTCGTCGTGTTGCATTCGCTTGATCCCTGCCACACAGCAGATGAGGCAGTTTGACCGGCGGCGCACGTCGAGCCAGTGACCTTGTTCGTTGCGCCCCCGAGGGACAATTGGCAAAAGTTCGAGAACGTATCGTTGTCTCCGTTGTACGACACCTGCAAGGTGTAGATGTGTGCCAGGTTCGAACGCGCCTCTGACTGACGCGACTTCGACTGGAACTGCTGGAAGCGCGGAATTGCCAGTGCTGCCAGGATACCGATGATCGCTACGACGATCATCAGCTCCACGAGACTGAATCCGTCCCGGCGCTTGATCCGTGAAACAAGGTTTGTAAGTTTGGTTTTCATCGCTCTCCTCCTCCTGATAAAAGCAGTAACGGGCCGCCTCGAAAAAACTTTAGGGGTCGCTTGAAAATAGTTTCAAATCACTGAAATCACACACAAAACATTTCTCTAATTCCGGCAATCGACCACAAAAACCGGGCAAAAAAATAGCCTTTGAAACCTCGCCCCGGTTTTAATGCCCGAATCCAGATTATTACAATAAATAGGGTAACATACCCCAGATATAGAATGAAACTACCAAGGGGTTCGATTTTATTGTCGCGCCTGGCTACGCGAGCATTCAACCCTGGCCGGAAAAGATTGGAAACCGGCAAAATGTCTTGGGATCCACACTGAAATCATCCAGATGGAACGATGGCGCGAACCTCTCGCGCTTCCACTGGGACGCGCGCCACAAGTCATCAAACCGTTTCACCCAGGCCCTGATCTGGTTCTCCGGCTGGTCCGGGAACGCGTCCATAACCGCTGCGCAAGTTTCGGGCAGTTCCAGTTTGTCGCGGACCCGGCAGGCTTCGATCTTTTTCAAGACCGGATAGGGCATCAGATCCGACTCGTCGGTCTGGCGCGCCGACGGCGGCCGCAATTCAGCGGTCGGCGGCTGCGCGAATACCGTCTCCAATGCCGAAACCGGCCCGATACCGATCCCGCACTCCCGGGCGGCCCAACGCGCCCATTCCAACAAAAACGCCTTGTCGATGCCCGCCAGGGGAGCCAAACCACCCGCGGAATCCCCATCCATCGTTGTGTAACCGACAGCGGCCTCGGAACGGTTGGCGGTGGTCAGCAGAAGCAGATTGCCCGCGTTGGCCAGCAACCAGATCATCGGAGCCCGGGCCCGGGCCTGGATGTTCTGCAAGCTCAAGTCGTCGTGTTGCCAGTCGAGATTTCGACCCAGGACCCTCGCGGCCTGGCCCACATAGAAATCGACCGCCGCGTCGACGTTGATCTCGACAAATCGTGCCCCGGTGGCCGCGGCCACCGCACGCGCCGCGTCGTGTGTCGCGGCCGACGATTGTCTCGTTGCCTGCCACGCGCAAAGGAGCAGTGAGTCCATGGACGCTGACTTGAGTCCACCGCGCCGCAGGAACTCCGCCTCACCCAGTTCCGCAATGGCAAGATGTCGCATTTGTGCCACGAGAACCGCGCAGACTGAGGAATCGCAACCACCAGAGAGCGAGAGCGCGAACCCCTGCGACCGTGATTTCCGCAAATAATCGAACAGCCCCAGCGCGCAAGCGCGCAGAAACTCCTCATGCGCTGGCATTTCGGACTGGGGGATGGCGTGCGCCTGAAATTGCCCCCCGGCCGCGACATCCAGTTCTGCCTCGACGACACCCTTGATGACGCAAAGATTGCCCGGGGTGTTGCCACCCCCATCAGAAACCCCGTGCCCGGCGGTAAACGAGCGTTTGCGCATCTTGCTGCTGCGGACTGCGTCCAACTGGGCATCGGCAAAGACCAGATCCCCGTCGTCAAACGAGAACCTGCGGCCACGCGCGATCATCTTGCCGTCGCACGCGATCATCGCCCCGCCATCGTAAATGATACGACCAGCCTCGAGACCCACGAGATTGCTGTAAACGTAATAAACTCCGAACGAGCGGCTATTGTTCGCGACCAGATGCTCGCGCGTCTCATGTTTGCCAATCGCGAAATGTGAAGCGCTCGGGTTCAAGACAATATCGGCGAATCCTGCGGCCGCGGCCGCGGCCGGCACGGCACCCCACGCCTCTTCGCAAATCTCGAGCGCGATACGCGCGCCGTTGATCTCGTAAACGAGATCACCAAACGGGACTTGCGCCCCGCCGCACTCGATCTGGATGCTCCTGCCATCCACCCACGGCGTGAACCAGCGCGGCTCGTAGTGCACTCCTTCGCGCGGAAGACGCCGCTTCGCGTTGATGCCGGCGATTTTCCCGTCAACGAGAACCGCCACGGCGTTGTAGAGACTGCCTTCCACGACGACCGGCAGGCCAACCGCGCAAACGAGGCCTTTGCTGGCCGCGGCAACGCGACCTGCCAGGATGTCCATGACACTCGTCGACAAGCCCGGACGGAAAAACGCGTCCTCGCAACCATATCCAGTCAAGCACAGCTCGGGCATCACCAGAACCTGGACACCCGCCGCGCGGGCCTTCGCCATCATCGCGACAACGCGGTCTGAGTTCCCATCGACATCAAGCGGGGTCTGATTCAACGTCGCGGCGCCAATGCGCACAACTTTGCGCGCAACTTTGCTCGCGGACTTCGAAGCAGGGCTCAATTCACGTGATTCCAAGTTGCTCTCCGTGATCTTTGTCCGGGCGCCCCGGGGCGCCCCAGATCGCCGCGTTCCATGGCCGCGGCACCGGCCTGCCACAACAAGGCTTGCCGGAAGTGTTCGTATCCGACCACTTCCACAGTGTCCAGATCCGCGAGGGTTCTGGCAACCCTCAATGCGCGGACCAGTCCACGGGCGCTGCTGGACTGGCACGTCTCGAGTGCCCGTGCGCCTTCTGTGTCCGTCCCGCGCGCGGCAACTTCCTCAATGAGTTCCTGTACCGGATCGCTCCCCCGTCTCCCGAGGAATCCCGGCACCCCCCTGAGAACTTGATCCGGTATTCTCGAGTTGCAAGCCAGCGCCGCCGTCCCGAGGCCCAGCGCCTGATGGCGCCGCGCGGCGAAATCCCGCGCCTCGAGCACCCTTTTTCGCAGTTCCTGCGACGTCCATTTCGATGTCTTGCTGGCGGGTTCCGCGGCAATCGACTCGCGCGAAAAAGTTCCGCGCTCCGGCATGTTGAAATGAATGTCGATCCGGTCCAGAAGCGGACCTGACATGCGCCCCTGATACGCCGCCACCTGGCCGGTCATGCAATTGCACTCACGGAAACGGCTGGCGTACCAGCCACAGGGACAGTTGTTGCTGGCCGCGACCAGGATCGCGTCTGCCGCCCAGACGACATGACCCTGGACTCGTGCCAGGTGAACCTCGCCAGTCTCGAGCGGTTCGCGCAAGGACTCCAGCAAATCCCGCCGGAATTCCGGCAACTCGTCGAGAAACAAGATACCGCCGTGCGCCAGCGAGATTTCCCCAGGACACCGGTGACTTCCCAGGATCGCCGCCATGCTGGCGCCGTGATGCGGCGACCGGAACGGCACCCTGCCACCGCGGATCGCCGCCAGTGAATTCCCGGCAAGGTTGTGCAAGTGAAGGGCGTGCAGTTTCTCACGGGTGTCGAGAGGCGGCATGATGCCAGGCAGTCGCTGGGCGAACATGGTCTTGCCGGATCCGGGAGTCCCGCGCAGAAGGATGCTGTGGCGCCCCGCCGCGACCGCCATCGCCGCCCGGGCAAGGCCGGGCGCCATGCTCATGTCCTCGAACCCCGGCATGCCGGCGGCTTGTTCTCCGTCGAACCAAACGTCGACTTCCGCATGGCAGGTCCGGGCCGCTGACGCATCGCCCTCGACCCAATCGAGCACGCGGTCGAGGGAACTGAGGCCGACGACTCTCAACGGAGCGAGGTCAATCCCCCGCAAGTCTTGCAGATTTTCCTCGGCCACCACCATGACGCGCCCGCCGCCGCGCGCGGCACCCAAGGCGAGAGCCACGATACCCGGCACCGGCCTGAGTTCCCCGGCCAACCCGACTTCCGCCGCGAACACCACCGGGGTCGGACCATCCGCCGCCTGCGGCTGAGCCCCACTGTTCCTGGCCGTCGCCAAAGCGATCGCCACCGGCAGATCCATGTGCGCCCCGTCAATGCGGATCCCCGCGGGAGTGAAACCGAGGACGAGTTTCTGCGCGCCAAGCCTGATGCCGATGTTTTCCAGGGCGGCGCGGGCCCGCTCCTTGCCACTGCGACAGACTTCCGCGAGGTCACCCAGCAACTGGATGCCGGCGAACCCCCGTGTGTAGGCCGCGTAAACCTGGACCAGCCGGACGTCGGCACCGTCGCGCACAAGCCCCTGAACAACCATATCCCGCCCCGAACCAGCAGCCATTTCCATCGACATCCTCCCTCGCCGTCACCGGCATGCTTCAACGCCGGGGACACCTTGCCAAAAATCTCATGGAATCGGGCAGTTCCATGTTGAGGGATCGCGTGACATCCGGCACAACATTGAAGACACGAAAAATTGGAGCCCCCTCCCGTGAACCCACCCGCAGACAAGAACGCCAGGACACAAACTCACGGAATCACGCCAGACCTCGGGCTGGACGCCGGACGACTGGGCGTAGCCGGCGAAATTGCCGCCGCTCTCGTGAAACTGGCGGGGCAAACGGGCGAGCGTGATCATGATGGGCACGCGGAACATCTTCCCGCCGCCGCCGAGATTGCCCGGTGGATGGAACGCCCTCCGGAATCCGATCTGGGCGACTACGCGCTGCCATGCTTCCGGTTCGCCAAATCCCTGAAGCGCAAACCGGACGAGATCGCCCGCGAACTCGCGGCCCTGCTGGACACCAAAACGGGATGGATCGCGGCGGCCGTGCCCGCCGGGCCGTTTCTCAACCTGAACATGAACCACCCGAAACTACTGACGTGGCTGCTTCCCGCTGCCGCGAGCGGCGCCATGTTCCAGGGCATGGCCCAGAACGAGACCGCCGCGCGCACCCGCGTCATGATCGAGTACTCCCAGCCCAACACGCACAAGGAATTCCACGTCGGCCACGTCCGCAACGTCTGCCTTGGCAGCTCGCTGGTCAACCTGTTCCGCTTCTGCGGTTATCCGGTCATTGCCGCGAATTACATCGGCGATGAGGGCACGCATATTGCCAAGTGCCTGTGGCACATGAAACGCGCCGGTGCCACAGCACCGGCAACGAAAAAAGGCGAATGGCTGGGCGAAATGTACGCCGAGGCGACGCGCGCACTCGACCAGGCTGGCCCCGCGGACAAGGCCAGGTTCGAGGGAGAGATTTCTGCCGTCCTGCGGGGGATCGAATCCAAGACCGGGCCTGATCACGCCCTGTGGCTCGAGACGCGCCAGTGGTCTCTCGATGATTTCGACTCCGTTTACGACTGGTTCCACGTGAAGTTTGACCGCGTGTTTTTCGAGAGCGAAGTCTCCGAGGAGAGCCAGGAGATCGTCGACGAATACTTGAAAAAAGGCGCGTTCGTTGAATCCGAAGGCGCGATCGGCGCCGACTTGAAACCGTTCAAGCTGGGGTTCATGATCGTGCGCAAACGCGATGGCAACACCTTGTACGCGACGAAGGACCTTGCCCTGGCGCGGCGCAAGTTCGACGAGTTCAAGATTGACCGTAGCGTCTACGTCGTCGCCAGCGAGCAGAACCATCATTTCAAGCAAGTCTTCAAGACGCTGGAGCTGATGGGCTTTGAACAGGCCAAACGCTGTTTCCACTTGAGTTACGGGATGGTTGTCCTGCCGGAAGGCAAGATGTCGTCGCGCGCTGGCAACACGGTGACGTTCAAGATGTTGCGCGAACAGATGACCGCGGCACTGGGCGAGATCCTCGCCAAGTACGCGGGCGACTGGTCGCCGCAGGAAATCGAGACCACCGCGCGCCGCCTGTGCGAAGGCGCGATCAAGTACGGGATGTTATGTTCGGATCCAGTCAAGGATGTCGTTTTTGACATGGACAACTGGCTGAGTTTTGAAGGCAACACGGGACCCTACTTGATGTACAGCTACACGCGTACGCAATCGATCCTGCGCAAGGCGGTCGAATCGACGGGCGCCGGCACCAGGATCAACGCCACTGCCGCCACAATGCCGGACACCGCGCGCAAGGCTCTCGAGATCCACGGCGTTGCCGGGTCGGAACGAGAACTGGCGCGCTGGATCCAGGATTTCAACCTGGCCGTCTCGTCATCTTGCGAGAATTACCGTCCGAGCACGCTGGCAAATCACTTGTTCTACCTGTGCAAAGCGTTCAACCGGTTCTACACGGACGTTCCGGTGCTCAAGGCCACCGAAGAGGGCCAGCGTGACGCCCGCCTAATGATGGTGGCGGCATTCGCCGCGACGTTGAAGCAGGGTCTCGCCCTTCTCGGCATCACGCCACCGGACCGGATGTGACCATGGGTCGCTTTCACTGCTCCAACGTCACCTTGACTCTCGTGCTTTTCGTGACGTCTACCCTGGCGACTCATGGGCGCGCGGATACCGCGAATACCATGGACAGCTCGTTCGGTTTTGGGGGAACGGCGGGCAAACGCGCGCGAAGGGACATTCCCGCGCGGTCAACAGTAGCCGTGACCGGTGGCCCGGGACTGAGACCAGTGGCTGCCGCCAGCGACTTTTCTCTCGCGATCAACGGGGCCCTTCCAGAGTTGTGGTCGGCGGCGCTGCATTGGCGCCTGACGGAAAGGTTTGGCATTGATTTCCGTGCGGCGCCGGAGACTCTGATCAACGTGCGGGTCGAGATGCCGGCTGACCTGATCGGCACGAGGTCCAGCATCGGCGTCGCGAATCCACCGTACACCATCACGTCGCGCGCGGGCAGCGGCCCCGGGGCCGGCCTTGGGGCGGTGTTTTATCCCTATCTTTCTGGCCGGGACGGAGGTGGCTGGTTCGTCGGAGCCGGCGTCGACCAGCGCCACTTCACCCTCACAGGGAAGACCAGGGCGCCCGTGTTGATCTGTTCCCTCATCGAAGCTCAAAAAGACCCGCCCTGCGGCAACGCGGACGCGGCCATCGTGACGCGGACGCGGTTTGTCATTGAGGCCGACATGGAGACATCCGGTCTGGCCTTGCGTGGATGGACGGGATGGCGCTGGAATTTCGGCGCGGCTGGCAGCGGTGCCTTCAGCGGCAGGGAGGGGACGAGCTTCCTGCGGCGCACTTTCTTCGAGACGGCGCTTGGCGCCGAACGTCTGACCGGCCGATCGCGCAAAACCGATGTCACCATCAAACTGGATACCCCCGGCCTGGACGACGCGGATACCCAAACGGCTCTCGGGATCCTGCGCGACCAAAACTCTGAAAAGTCGGCGGAGAAATTGAAGGACCTGCTGCGCAGGTACGACTCACGAATCATTCCCATCGGGTGGCTGGCCGTCGGTTTCTGGATCTAGGGCGAGACCCCCCTCCAGAATCATTGATAATTTTTATATTTATTAGATTTATTTTAAAAAAAGTTTAGTATCAACCTCGGATTTCTGGGGGGTCGATCATTCATGCTGAGCTTCGGTGCCAACCAGGCTGGACTCATGCCCACTGAGTGGGTCGGTGAAACGTGGGTCGGTGAAACGTGGTCACGTGATGTATGGACCCGTCAAAAAACGACGACATTCCGCAATTCGCCATGGATCGACGCCCTCAACGAAGCCTTGCGTTACGAACTCGCGGCTGTGGAAATTTATCGAATCATGGTCGGGAGCGCGACTTTTGACGCGACCTCAATTGCCAATGAACACGCGGTCGCGACGCGCAAACTGGCCGTCCTGGTCATCGCCCACCGCGGCATCCCGGCTGACCGCCCGGCTCAAGTGACGTCTGGACTCAACAAGGCCATCCTTCAGATCTGCGCCCTGATCCCCGGTGACATCAACCAGCGCTTTGTCCGGACGCGGCTTGCCGTGCTCGAGAAACACCTCTGCGTCACGTATGCGTCCCTGGCAGCCAGGGCTCCTGCTTCAGACCGCGATACCCTGGACCAGCTGGGCGCCATGGCGGCTGGCCATCAGCTGGAACTGCTTCGGGGTTTCAAATCTTCCTGACTCTCTCAAACCGGTAAATTTCCGGAACCGCCGGCGACGACGAATCGTGAAAAACCACGGTCGCCTTCGACGGCGTCAGTTCCATGGTCACGAAACCGTGCCCGGCCTTGAGAAACTTCGTTTCCTTGCCTGGATCACGCACCTTCCCGATGTCCGCTCCGCCAGACCCAGCGACGACGAAATCTGCCTTGCAACCCTGAAATTGAAGGTGTTCCAACTGATGCGCGTGTCCTGACAGGTAAAAATCCGCGCGGTCACAAACCGCGCCCCTCACCGTGTGCGCGAAGAACGTACCATCGTAGGCTGGTCCGTGTGTCGACGAGCTTGCCATGGGATGATGCCCGGTCAGGATCCTCCACGCGCCCTTCGCCGTGACAAGCCGGGATTTCATGAAATCAAACACGCAATTGCCAGACGACCCGCACCAGTCAAAACGATTGGTGTCGAGCGCGACGAGGCGCGCGACAGGGCCGAAGTCAACCGAGTAAAAACGCCCCGGCATGCGCCAACGCGGCTGCACGGCGAAATAGTCAATTTGTGCCTGCGGTGACAGACGGTAGTCGTGATTACCAAGCACAGGGTAAACCGGCAGTCCGGCAAGGCACGCGGACCCGTAAGGTTTCTCGAACTTCTCCTGCCACTGATCATCCGTGGTCGACGCGACGCCCGACGGGTAGAAATTATCGCCGAGTAAAAGAATGCCATCAAAAGGCTTGTCTTTTGCCCGGTTGCAGACGGTCTCCATGGCCGCCGCGACGTGAAATTGCTCATTCCCCGCCGTCCCGGTATCCCCCACGGCCAGTAGCCTGACCGTCCCGCCCTTCGCATCGTGAGGCGGCCACGACATTTCGATGCTGCCGGAAGTTCCCCTCGGGGTCCCAAGCCACAAGAACAACGCAAGCCCTGCAAAAGCGCACACGCCAACGCCCGCGATGGCCACGACCGCCGTCCACAGCATCTTCGCGCGGCGTTGTCCCGCCAACTTGAGATTCATGCAAAAGACTCCCCGTCCTGACCTGACCCGACGTAACCTGACCTGACTACCGATAGGGTATAATCGTAACACCGCTTCAACTCAAGGGAGTCACGTGCCGGCGCAACAAACCGTCAACGTCATTGGCCGACTCACGATGCGCCAGGTCGAGGGCTTCGGGAGTTTCGTGATTTTCGTGGGCAACGGCTTTCGCCAGATCGCGTCACGAGACTTGCGCAGCTCCCTCGTTTTCCGCCAACTGGAGTTCATTGGCAACCGCTCGTTTGCCATCATCATTCTCGCCGGGACCATGGTTGGGGCCGTATTCGGCCTGCAATTCGGCGAGATCTTCCGGATCTTCGGCGCGGAGAGCATGATCGGCGCGGCGGCCGGGTTTGCCCTCTCAAAGGAACTCGCTCCGGTGGTCGGTTCGTTCCTCGTCACGGCCCGCGCCGGATCCGCGATGGCCGCCGAAATCGGGACCATGCGAGTCAACGAGCAGATCGACGCGATGCGCGTCATGGCCGTCAACCCCATGAGCTACCTCGTCGCCCCGCGCATGCTCGGCGCGATCGTCATGATGCCGCTGCTGACCGCCCTTTTCATCCTGGCTGGCGTGACCAGCTCGTTCGTGATCGGGGTCGGGATGTACAACGTCGATGTCGGGATCTTTTTCGAGAAGATCCGGTTCATCGTCGCGCCACATCATATCGTACAAGGACTTGAGAAAGCCGCCGTGTTTGGCGCGATATTTTCTGTCACGGGTTGCTTCAAGGGATTCCACGCCGGCGGCGGAGCCAAGGGCGTGGGCCGCGCCACCACCGAGGCGGTCGTGATTTCCCTGGTGACGATCCTGATCGTCGACTTCTTCATCAGTTATCTGCAATTCGAACGGACGCTCTGAAACCCGGAACGCGACCAGAGAGGACCCGGAACATGGCCCACGGCAACAACAACGGCAATGGCAGTATCAATGGAAGTACCAACCACAAGATGAGCGACGAGGAAATCGATCGCCTCGCCCTGGCCTATCACGAGCGCGCGCCCGCCGGGAAAATTTACACCGGGCTTTCAAAACCAGCCGCGACGCAGCAAGACTTGACCCTTGCCTACTCCCCCGGCGTGGCGGCGCCTTGCCTTGAGATCGCGAAAAACGAGGACGACTCGTTCCGTTACACGGGGCGTGGCAACCTCGTCGGAGTCATTTCCAACGGCACAGCCGTCCTTGGCCTGGGTGACATCGGGGCGCACGCCGCGAAGCCGGTGATGGAAGGCAAGGCGATGCTGTTCAAGAAATTCGCCGACATCAACGTCTTTGACGTCGAGGTCAACGCCAAGGACCCAGCCGCGTTCATCGCGGCGGTGAAGTCCCTTGAGCCAACTTTTGGCGGCATAAACCTTGAGGACATCAAGGCACCGGAATGTTTTGAGATCGAGGAAACACTACGCGAGCAGATGAACATTCCGGTCATGCACGACGACCAGCACGGCACGGCCATCATCGCGTCGGCCGCGTTCCTGAATGCCCTGACAGTCACCCAGCGCGACATCAAGACCACGAAAATCGTGTTCTCCGGCAGCGGTGCCGCCGCCATCGCGACAGCGAATCTGTTTCTGGCCCTCGGGGTCAACCCGGAAAACCTCACCATGTGCGACAGCAAGGGAGTCGTCTCGAAGTCGAGGACCGACCTGAACAAGTACAAGGTCAAGTTCGCGCGCGAGACCTCAAAAAAGACCATCGAGGACGCCCTCGACGGCGCGGACGTATTCGTCGGTGTTTCCGCGGCGAACGTCCTGAAGCCCACGATGATCATGAAAATGGCGAAAAACCCGGTCATCTTCGCCCTCGCCAATCCGGACCCGGAGATCCTGCCGGATGTGGCGCTGGCGGCGCGCCCCGACGCGATTGTCGCCACAGGACGCAGCGACTACCCGAATCAAGTCAACAACGTCCTCGGATTCCCCTACATCTTCCGCGGCGCGCTCGACGTGCGCGCGCGCACCATCAACACCGAGATGAAGCTCGCCGCCGTCCGCGCCATCGCCGACCTCGCCAAGGAGGACGTTCCCGATGTCGTGAACCGCGCCTACAAGACCGAGCAGACGTATCAGTTTGGCCGCGACTACCTGATCCCGAAACCGGTCGACCCGCGCGTCCTGTTGCGCGTCGCCCCTGCCGTTGCCAAGGCAGCGATCGACACCGGCGTGGCTCGTGTCAAACTGGACATGAACCAGTACCGCGAACGCCTGGAACTCATGGGCGGGCCGTCAAAACGCCTGATGCGATCGATTCGAAAGGACCTGGCCGCCCATCGTCAGAAGACCGGACGCAAGATCCACCTGGCCATCCCGCACGGCCACGACAAGCGCATCATCCGCGCCGCGGCCCAGCTTTTTGATGACGGCGAGATCGATGTCACGTTGCTCGGATCGCGCAAGCACATCACACGCATCGCGGGGGAAATGGGCATCAAGGACTTCGAATCCAAGGTCAAAATCATCGACCCGCTCAAGGACGAGGAACTGACACAACGATTCGGTGAAAAACTTTTCGAACTGCGCCAGCGCAAGGGTATCTCGCGCGCGGCGGCACAGCAGCTCATCCGCGGACACGACTATTTTGCCGGAATGATGCTGCAATGCGGGGATGTCGACGGACAGATCTCGGGCCTCGTGGAAAGTTACCAGCGCGCCGTTCGTCCGTTGATCGAGACGGTTGGCGTACAAAAGGATGAGGCCCTCGCCGGCGTGTACCTGATCATGACGCGCGAGAAGCAGTTTTTCCTGGCCGACTGCACGATCAACATCGATCCCGACGCGGATCAACTGGTCGAGATCGCGGAGGCCACGGCGGATGTCGCGAAACAGTACATGAAGGACCCGGTGCGGCTGGCGATGCTCAGTTTCGCCAGTTTCGGCGCGACGCGGCATGAGCATGTGGACAAGGTGGCAAAGGCGACGCGACTTTTGCAGGAACGTCACCCGGGCCTGTGCGTCGACGGTGAGATGCAGGCTGATGTGGCCCTCAACGAGACGCTGCGCCACAACGAGTTCCCGTTCTGCAAACTGGATGGTGACGCGAATGTCCTCGTGTTCCCGAATCTGGACGCGGCGAATATCGCCTACAAACTCCTGATCAACATCGCGGACGTGACCCCGATAGGACCGGTGCTGGTCGGACTGAACAAGCCGGCCAACATCCTGCAGCAGAGCGCGACCGTCGAGGAAATCGTCAACCTGGCGTACATGACGGCGCACATGGCGGCCTCATCCCCGCCATCCTGATGCCCCGTCGTCCTGATGCCCATCGATGGAAATCAAGTGAAGGCGTCCTCGATCATTGTCATTGCATTTGCGGCGCTCGTCCTCATTGGCGCGGTAACAGCCTCCATTTACGGTATTCCCGCCCCGGCGACTCATGACGAATTCTCATACCTTCTCGGAGCCAGCACACTTCTACAGGGGCGATTCGCCAATCCTGTCCCGGTGAATTTTGAGGCGTTCGAGACCTTTCACGTCCTGATGTTCCCCACATACGCGTCAAAGTACCCACCGGGACAATCCATCTTCCTTGCGTTGGGCGCATGGATCTGGGACCCCGTGTTGGGCGTTTGGATTTCCTCCGCCATCGCCGTGGCTGCTTGCATCTGGGCCCTGAAACCCGATTTCGATGTTGAGGGACTCGCGGTCGTCGCATGTGTTGCGACAACCCTGATCGGATTCAGTTACTGGAACAACAGCTACTGGGGCGGGTCTGTGGCGGCGTCCGGTGGAGCGCTTTTTTTGGTGCCTTGCGCCGGACATTGAGTGGGACACATTGGCGCAATGGGGCCATGGCAGGACTCGGAGCAGGTATTTTGCTCCTGTCGAGACCATTCGAAGGCAGTGTTTTCTGCCTCATCACACTGTGTTGCCACATCATCTGTAATGTCCCGGCCCTGAGAAAGGTTCCGGCCATACCCGGTCGCCTCCGGAAGATTCCTGGAACCGCAACTGCGTTCGCGCTTGTCGCGAGTCTCGCAGCCATCGTCTCTTTGAGACATAACCATGCGGTGACAGGAGAACTTTTTACCCTGCCCCACACGGCTTACGGACGCACTTATCTGTCCACACCCCCATTCCTTTTTCAGGAGCTGAGGGTCGCGGTGCGTGAGAGCTTTGATCTTCTGGTGAAATTTAACCAGCATGAACGGGAGATCTTCTCGTCCGCCCGGTCAAACTTCTGGGCCGGGTTCACGGCCAGAATGAACGGCGGCCTCGTTGATTTTTACTTTTATCCCGTGTTTTTGTCGCTG
>RGVZ01000093.1 GCA_010029825.1 bacterium
GCTGCGACTCCACCAGCAGCCCCTCCCACGTTACTCCATCTCCCCGTAGCAGCCCCGCCCCCACATCAAACGCCGCCCCGCTGATGTCCCAGACCCCCCGCCGCGCCGCCTCCACAGCCACTGTCGGGGTCCAGTACCGCCCGGCGTAATAATCGGAACCCATCAGCATACAGGCATCCACGAACTGCCGGTATGTCAGACGCAGCGCGCCCAGCACTCCCGCCAGCTCCACGCCCGATAGCACCGTCGCATCGTCCGTGCCCGGCACCACCAGCAGTGGCACGCCCCGCGCCAGCATATCCATGTCGGTGCTCACCACTGCAGACACCTCCCCCCGTCGTGCCAGCCAGCCGAGCAGATCATCCGCCTCACCCGCCGCTGTCACAAATAGAACACCCGCGGCATAGAGCAGCTGCTTGAGCTCGTCGCGGTCGTTGCGGCCCACCGTAGGGGCTCGTGCCTGGAGCTCTGCTACTCGCGTCTCGCGCCTGTCCCGCTCTGCCGTTGTGGTCGGCTCGGGGGCCGCCGTAATGGTCGCAATCTCCTCTGCTACCGCCGTACGCACCTCGCGCCGCCGTGTCAGCACCTCCGCTTTGGCCGCGGGTGGTCGCCCATCAAACACCATCACTGGTTCTACACCGAAGCGGCGGAGACGGACAATCAGACCGGCGACCACCGATAGAATAGAGAGTCGCGCCTTCCGTGCCCGATACATCAGACACAGGATATCCACCGCCCACCGCTTGCCCGCGTGAGCCGTCCAGTCGATCGCGCGGAACTGATGCTTTTCGTGTAATAGCCGTTCTAGTCCGCGGATACCCATCGCGCTCTGTTGCCCTCTAAGGGATATTTATTCGGGGGTCACATCGCCCTAGGTCGTGTCACTTTTGGCGGTGTTAATTATCAAGATAGAGTGTTGGTCTAGTCGTTGCTGCTTTTCCACTACGAGACAGGGGGTTAAGCTGCGAAGATCTTGGGTGAAACCCCTGTCTTCTTAATTTTTCTATCAGAGCTTTCTTATTTTCAAGCCCTCGGATCTTTAGCGCACGGAAACCACGTCCATAAACAACATAGCAGCGGTCTTCATATCCGGGCATAATATATTATACTAGTACTTAAGAAATTAAAGTTCCATAACCACCCGCGATGTACCGAACATTCTGGTAGCCAAGGCGTTGGAGCTTTTCGGCCGCCGCCCGTGCGCGCTGACCCGTGTTACAGTAGACAATAGTCCGCACAGAGCGAGCGGGGAATCGCACTGGGAATTCAGCATCAATGTCAGCTCCAGCAATATGGACCGAGCCAGGATAGTAGCCCAATGTCGCACGCTCCAGCTCTGTGCGCACATCTAGGATGACATCTACCTGACCTGCGGCAATCTGCTCACGAGCTGCAGCAGGGGCAATCAGCAGCGGCGATGAGACGGCACAGCGATAGGCGACTATCAGCACTATCGTAATAATAACGGTAATGGCGACAGTAATCGGTAGACCGGTCCTCATTCTGTAGTAGTGGTCGGTAATCGCTGGAGCCGGCCTTTTCCCGCACAGGTCATCCCCATACGGACTGTGCCGGCCCCAGCCGCTCCAGCCCCGGCCGCCAGCCGCTCCAGCTCTGGCAGCGCCTTCTCCCACCAGCTCCACCAGTGCGGCACTGATGCTGCGGGCGCCAAAAGCACCGCTTCTGTGTGAGCCATCAGTACCCACTTCATGACGTAATAGGCAAAGACATTCGTGTCTTCTGCCGACCGCGACTCACGAGTCCGCGACCAGACCAGCCCCGCCTGCTCTTCAGCGCAGCGTTTCTGCGCCGTCCATCGCGCCTCGTAGTCCGCCCCCGTTGCCGCCCACATCCACTCTGCCGCCAGCTCCGTCCAGGCCTCGCCGAAATGCGGCCACAGGGCGCGCCCGAGGGCCGTCTCAAACCGCCGACGCACCGGCACCAGCAGCGGGGCGGGGATGTCAAGGCCGAGCGCGTGGATACATTCGTGGAGCAGCACCTTGTGTGCCTCTTCGCGGCGATAGACATGTATTTCCGGTACGCCCGGCACAGCCCAACCGCCATTGATTGCGTCGCGCCCCGGCAGCTCTCCCGCCCCCAGCACACGCGGCCACGGCTGGTCCCACCAGTACCAGGTCAGAGGGGGGCCACGACCGCGACCCCGCATCCACGCCATCAGTCGTAGTCCGAGACGCAGGTCCACCGTAAGCGCCTCCGCCGGTCGGTCCGATACGCAGTGAATCGTGTGGCCCGTGTGTCCGTCGCGAACTGCGCGCCAGGTTGCCGCGGGGCCTAAAGCCGCCAGCCAAGCTGCTGTGCGACCGCCGTCAAAGGCATCGGGGCCGCTACAGCGCGCCAGCAGCTGGGCATGGGATGCGGGTATCTCCTCCAGCAGCGGCTGGGGCGTGGCTGTGAATGTCGTATGATAGAGCCGTAGCATTCAGCGACGCTGTCTCCTTACTGTGCGGCGGGGTTTCCGATGGCGAGATGACCGGCGACCACTACCTGTCATCCGCGGCTCAGTAGGAATTGGGGGTGGGCGTTCTTTAGGACCTCAATAGTAAAGGCTCTATACAACTTGTATGAAGAGGACTTAAAGAACCACTATTTGCTGCCCACTCCTAGTAGGAATGTAGGCATCAGGATTATAACTGCGCAACATTTCAATTAGTTCAGGGACGGTTGAAGCGATAATTTCTGTATTTTGATTAATAAGCGCAGAACGCACCAACCCATGCTGTAAATTTCCCGATGGGTCATAATAGCTCAAGGCATAATATCCGGCCTGACTGCTGTTCCGAATAATAGGTCGTTCAACTTCCGCAATCTTAGCGGCAGATGTCTCCCGAGTTACCTCTGGAAAGTAGTAGATACCACGTGCCGCCTGAATACTATCAGGAGTAGCTGCAGGTGCCGCCATCTTGCTAGTACCGTTTATTTTCTGACAAGCACATCACCGCCTCCTGTAATGGCACCCCCCGCCACCCTCCAGCTGATTGGCCGCGTCGGTCCGGCACAGACTCCACTCTACTATAGCGCCCCGGCACGCATAGCAACGATTTCTACAGATGCCGAGTTCGCGGCACTCAAACAGGAGCTAGACCGGGTCCGCGCGGGCGGCCCCTGGCTCTGGGTTGTAAACTGTGCCGGAATGCGTCTGGAGCACGTGCTGAACGCCCGCTACGTACAGCGGCTAGCTGACCTCCTTCGCACCGAGCACACCGGACTACTGCTGGGAACATGGATGCTCCAGATCAACACGTGGGTCCGCGGCATCCTGGCAGGCTTCGGTGCCGAGGCAACTGTACTGAGCGACGACAGGCTGGAACTGTTTCTGCAGCTCCAGCGCGCCGGTTGTTCGCACGCGACGGTGGATTTCTTGTTGGCGGTGGTGGCTACCTGAATAGCCTATTGCTATCCACTTCTCGGTACGCAGTTCCATCCCGACTCCAGACACGCACGGGTCGCAGTCGCTGCGCACCATCCAGGGCCGCCCACTCTTCAATCTCATCGCCCTCACGCGCCGCCGCCACCGCTCCACTGAGACTCCGATACATCAGATAGTCAACTCCGCTTCGCACCACCACAAACACTCGGAGGTCAACCAGGCAGCTGCCGCTCATTCTGTCAACACCGCCGAATCCGGCTCAAGCGCCTCATAGACAGCCGTCAGGATCAATTCGAGCATCAGCGGTGTCCGATAGCTCGGATACCATCGCGCCCGTGCCAGCACCCCCAGACAGCGTCGGGCCTGTCCATCGCGCAGTGCCCCCGTTGCCGCCATTCGCACCACCGACCAGGTGAGCGCCCCCACCAGCTCTGCCCCCACTATCATCAGGCCTAACAGGTCATAAACACGTCCCCGTATCCAGCCTGCGACGGCCAGACACGGTGGCCCTTCGCTGCGCGCCAGCGCCATCTGCCGGAGCGTCTCGGCCACGTAGCTCTGAATTGTTGGCGGGGTCGCCGCACCACCCGCAACTGCCTCGCGGTCCAGACGTCTTCCTCCAGCCGGCCCCTCCACGCGCCGCCACACAAAACCATCGGCCACCGTCGCCACCACCGCCGTCATTGTCCGCGCTGTACACCAGATAAGCGCCGGCGCATCCGGCCGCCAGACCAGCTCCTCCAGGACCGCCCGCAGACGCGCCGCTGCCGCCGGAGAGAGACCGTGAATTCGCCGCAAAATCATAACCTTCCGCCCGCCCCCGCGCAGCACGTCGCGCGTCTCCAGCAGCTGTGTCAGCATCTCGGCCAGGATCTGCTTGTCCATCATCGACAGATCCAGCACATCAATCTCCATATGTGTGGGAAACTCCCAGTAGCGCGCGGCATAGTCGCCGATCTCCAGCGTTTGGAGACGGGGCTCACGGCCCGGTGGTACTCCTAGTGCTGCCCGTGCGGCGAGCAGCTTTCCGCAGCCGGCTGGGCCTATCCAGAGAATGGGAAATACCGGCTCCATTGTCTGGAATCCGGTAGAGCTCCATAGGCGGCGACCACCTACGCAACGCGCCCCGCAATCAGATTCCGGGTGTTCTGCACCGACGTGACGTTCATCGCAGTCGCCCCAATCACGGCCGGCAGCACCACCAGGAACATCATGTGTGTGTTCAGCCACGTAAGCTTCTCGGGAGACGCCGCGTAGTAGGTCATAACGATCACCCAGGCCAGCAGCGAGATACCGTACGCCACCCCCAGAATGATGCTAACACCGGAGACAGCCGGTACTGAGTCCAGTGGAATCAGCAGAGCGAAGCTGGTTATGGCGATGATGGCTCCTGCCGCAATCACCACCATATTGATGAGCGTGCCGTAGTCCATTCTCCTGATTAATGTCTGTATTTCCTGCTGCTGGTTGTCTCCCTACGAACACCACCACCACCAGTAAGCGGTGTCAGCACAATCGGTGCCGTCATCATTCCCCCCAGAAACAGCACCAGCACAAACAGCCCCCACAGCGGTACAGTCCAGGACCAGAGACCGCCCAGATCAAGATCCATCGCACCGGCACCTTACTTTGTTCGCGCAAAATAAGGGGATGTCCGCTGTGGCAGCCGACTTTAATCTTTACCAGTGTAATCCAGGGACGCTCCGCAGCACACGCACTACCTGTCTGCCACAAACGATGTTAGAGCGCCTCCGCGATGAATGGAATCGACGCTATCCTGCCGCGAAGATTCCCGCGACCATTAAGCGCAAGGAGACGCTGTGGGCCGCCCTGCGCGACCGGATGCGTCGACAGTACGAGTGTGCCTCTGAATACTGCGCCGTCCAGAAGCTCGCCGCCCCCGCCGAGCGCGCTGCCGCCGCGGAGTTCTTTAGACCCCCCAAGCCCGCCGAGTGGCTCTCCCGGCCGCGCGAGTGGCACGACACAGAGACAATTGCCCGTGTCATGGAGCAGTATGAGACCGCCTATCCGCATTTTGAGTTCATTGGACCCGTACCAATCGATTTTGATGAGCGTCCTGAAGGCTCTTTTGGCCGCTGTGTGGTGGACGAGCTCTGTGGTCTGGACCTACGCGCCATGAAGGCGCGCGGCGACTGGGCCATAGGTATCGTCTTCAATCTGGACCCGCATGACCGACCCGGTAGCCACTGGGTTTGTGCCTATCTGGACCTCCGTGCTGGGGCCGCCTACTACTACGATAGCTATGGTTATCCCCCACCGGCCGAGGTGCGCCGTCTGCTGCGTCGCTGTCGCGAACAGGGCTGTCGCCAGATATACTGGAATGACATCCGACATCAGCGCAAGGAAACCGAGTGTGGAACATACTGTATGTACGTGATTATCGGACTTCTGAAAGGGCGAACATTTGCGGATATATGTCGTCGGCGCGTGGATGATGACACAATGAATGCGATACGCGATCTGCTCTTTGCAACTGAACGCCCGAGTTCGGCGGCCCTGACAGCGGCACGACGGCGTCTAGTCCGCTTATAGGAGCCCTTCTAAGATATCGCAGGCCTCAGTAATGGATGGCGCATACCAGCGCATGTTAGAGTCGCTGCGCGACAACTTTGGAAAGCGACTTCCTGCTGGTCTGAGCCCGGCTGCCGACTCCCGTCTCCAGCGCACGCTTGGACACTATGTACGCGAGGTGATTCGTGTTCAGGGCTCTCTAAATGAACAGGAGGTGCTCCGGGAGACATTTGACAGTATGGCCGGATGGTTTCGACGAAACACGGGAGCTATCCGCGGCTCTCCGCCTGTTCCTGCTGCGACTCCTCTGCCGCCACCGCCACCCTCCTTCCAGGCGGCAGTCTCTCCTGAGCCCGCACTCTCCTTTGCGGTTCCCCTTGAAGAGCAGGACCCGATTGCGCTGTTTGAGCGCATCAAGGCAACGCGTGCTGCTGCAGCGGGTGCGCCTATTCCCACTGTCTCTACCCCTATTCCGCAGCTTCCGGCGGAGCTCCAGCCATTAGAGACACGACCCGTTGGCCCCGTCACCGGACTGCCTCCAGGATTCGCCGGCATCGCTCAGCCAAAGGATTTTGTCCAACGGCAGGAAGATATCGTAAAATATCGCGAAACCGAATACAATCTTATTCTGAACTCCAAAGACCGTGACTGGCTCGCCGCCACCACCGAGAATCGCTACAGATTCACCGTTCAGCTGGATAGCGTGGCGCGCCCGCAGGGAACCGGTGCGCAGGCCACTATCACGAACCGATTCCGCAACATTGTACGCCTGGAGTTCATCAAGGCAGTGATTCCGGTGGAGGGGCTGGAGGTGGCTGTGCCACGCGACTGTGCCGCTGCTGCCGTCTCCGCCCCCGAGCAGGCACCGATAACCGCGTTGAGTCTGCCGTTCATCCAGGTGATGCTGGAGGAGCACCAGGCCAACAACTATAGCACGAACCCCACGGCAGACAAGTCATTTGCGATCTGCCAATACGATGCGACCTGGCGCAGCGACGCGACCACCGGTGGCAGCGACTATATCAACAGCCGCGGCTATACGCTCTTCTTCCCGAAGTTCATGAAGGCCCAGCGGGTCTATGCGCCGGCACCACTGGCGTCGCTCAACAAGCTCAGCTTCGAGCTGCTGAATCCAGAGAATCTGACACTCTCTCCTGCGCCCGATGCACTGCGCATGGCGCGTGTTATATGGGGCAGCGACCCGGATGTATCTGGCTCCTGTTATGATACTTCGGGCAGCGCAGATGTTGCCGAGTATCTCTTCATAGAGACCACCACCTGGTTCTCGTTATGGACATTCGGGCGCAATGACCGCGTCGCATTCAAGGATCTGACATTTACTTCTGCCACTCCTAGCATCCAGAAAGCCGGCGAGGCTCTCAATCAGTGGTTAGAGCGCGATGAGGGGCATATTGTTGTGGGGATTGGATATTATGATGCCAGCAGCGGTGCCTTTGTGGATGGATGGAATGACTGCGGCTACGCAAATACTGTAATTCTGCGGAACCGCTTTGTGGATCCAACCACCGGTGTCTGTGCGCGCTATCTGTGGACCGGCGCAGCGGGCACTGAGACGACACTAGCAGACGAGATGGCCGCATACAATGCCGGGGCAACAGCCGGCTACCAGCGCGGTGGAATTCTGAATCTCAGTCGTCAGGTCCAACTGTTCCTGCGTGTAATCACGCGTGATGTGGACCCCGGTAGCAGCACGCGACCGGATAATGTTTAGTCGCCAGCCCAGAAATAGCCAGCGCCGTTAGGGATACAGCCTATGCGGCTCTTGTTATTAGTTGGAGCAGTCGTACTCGGACTGCTGGTGTTGGCATGGATGGGGGCACCACGCGTCTACGAGGGGTTCCTTACCGTGGACCCCCCTACACAGCTCGCCCAACGTCAGCAGCTCCAGTTTGAAGGAGAGCGGCGCTATAACGACCTAGCGCGTCTTCAAGATCCACTGGCCCCGACACCTCCTGATGCTGCTATGGTGGACGCCGCTGTCAATACCGCACTTCCTGCAGCCGCCACGGCGCGGCCGTCGCTCCTGGGTCTCATCGGCTCCAGTCTCGGCCTCGGCGCAGCCGATGATGGTAGCGGCAAAGCGCCCGGCGCACCGACCGTTGAGCAGACCGGTATTATCGCCCAGAAGATTGCCTTCTGTGAGTCGCTACCGCTGGACTGTACGGCGCTGGACGATCCCCGGGCCGCCGAATGCGGAATGTGCCACCGCGATGGCCTGGACTCACGTGGGCGGGCTCACCGCGGCGGAATGTTTATCTCCTCCGATGACCAGATCCGTGCCAACGAACTCAGCAACACGAACGGCGGCCCGGCCTCCTATCGTCCCTCTGTCGGCAGCTGCGCTCCCCAGAACTTCACGTTGATGCGCGAGAACTGCCAGGCCCGCGAGCTCCAGCTCCAGTGCCAGCGCGCCGGTGCGGCAACGTCGGCCAACCAGTGCGGACAGTGCTATGGTGCTGCCCCCGCCGGTGCGACCGGACTTCTGTATGTCGGGCCGAAACCGCGTGCCTACACCGCGATCCTCAATGTCAGCCATCCCGGTGCCTACTCGGGGCCAGGCGGGGCGGGCCTCGTGGTGACTCTGGCGAATGGCGGAACGGTTCAGCTGCCTCCTTCTTCTCGTGCTGTATTAGACCCACAGACTGTGGCGATAACAGTAACAGAGGGTGACACAATCAAAATTCAGATATATGGCTGCCCTGCGGTCTGGTGTGGCTGGCTCTCCAGCCCCGATGGCAAACGCGTCGTGTCGCTAGATGTCGGTGAGCAGGCCATCGCGCCGACTAACGGTCTCGTGATCGCCGGCGACAAGCGATCGGGGCAGGTGGGTGCCGCAGTCGCTAAAGACGCGGATATCTGGTCAACATTCCAGGCCCAGGTGCCGAATACCGTTCTCTGGTACGGTCGTCGCTCCGAGATTCTGCTGCCGATTATCAGACAGGCCTGGTACAGCACTGGACCACCAGATGGTATACGGCAAGGAGCTGTAGTCACAGATTATGTTACATCAATTATTAATACCTCAAGTAGTATAACTATTAGCACAAATCTACCCGGGTTTTCTCCAGACCCTGCTCCAGGTCAGGCCAAAATGCTATGGTTGACATATGATGATGGGACCTCCGCCAGTTATCCAGATGGAACTACTATTACTCTTACAGGGATAGCTACGGCCACCACCGCCACGCTCACGATCCAGGTTCCTGCTACCCTCGTGGATCCGATTTTTGCCGACGACAAGGCGGACTGTCCCACGGGCCCGCTGGTGCTCACCGAGGTCGGAGCTGGTCTGATGGGGGCGCACTCCTGCTTCAAGGCCGATGGCTCATTCAATCCGACCCCCTATTGTCTCCAGGAGCTGTTCGCCGCTGCCGGCGGCACGCCAAAGGGAACGGACTATCCGAGCACGCAGGCGAAGGCCACCGCTCTAGTTGCCCCCTCTGGCACACTGGATGACACCGTGGCCGCACTCAACAACCGGGCCAATATCGCGCTCTACGGCGTGGATATGAACGGCGCCCCCGTGGATTTTGCCACTTTCAAGGATGCCTCCATGCGGATGTTTGGCACCGCCCCCAAGAATCCATGCGACGGGCCGAATGCGCAGACAGGGCCGCACTCACCCGAGTGTCTGGACTACCTGTGGCGCACGAGTGGCAATCCCGGCGCAGACGCCAATGTCACGGTGGACCCCACGTCGCT
The DNA here is from genome assembly GCA_010029825.1 of bacterium. Lineage (GTDB taxonomy): Bacteria > Bdellovibrionota_B > Oligoflexia > Oligoflexales > RGVZ01 > RGVZ01. The sequence continues at coordinate 9,644 of RGVZ01000093.1, forward strand.
CCCCTATCAGTACTGCGGGGCGGCGGGTCTGCTGGCACCTCTCAATGCAGATGGTACGCCGAATCAGGCCAACGTCGCCGCCGCCAACGCGAACGGCTCCCTTCCCGGCATCCGTGGATTCTATCAGAGCATCTTCCAGGCAGCCCGCGATTCCAGCGACTTTGACGCCCAGGCCGCCGCGATGCGCAACTGCTATAACATCAATCTGGAGCCTCCCGTGGCCCCCACCGGCTCCTGCCCACCGCCGAACCCGACTGACTGGAACTGCCTGGGCCCCAGCGCAACGGCTCAGCCCGAGGTGTTTGCGGTATGCCCCAAGAATGATTACACGGTCGCTCGGCGCAGGCGGCGGGGGCAGACTGGTGCCGCTGTGCGTGGGCGTCTGATGGCTCGGCCTACTATCCGATGAATGTGATCAAGCCCGAATATGGATTTGGATGTGGATCAGTTGGAGTCAATAACTGTGGAAATATGACAGCATCATGGGCCGCCGGCAAGGCCTGTGTCTCCTGCTACGGAGTTAAACCCGCCGCGCCAGCACAGGATGTTATTCCATTCACTACCGCGGGTGTCTGGAACCAGCCGCAGCTGATTGTGCCGGGTACCGCAGTGAGTCACACGAACGCCGGTGCGCCAGGGGCCTACCTGCGACACAGCAACTTCCAGTTCTGGGTGATGCCGAATGATGGCTCGGGGCTCTTTACACAGGATGGCACGCTCCAGGTGATGCCTGCTAACAACGGAAAGGCCGGCTATGTCAGCTTCCAGTCAGTCAATTTCCCCACGATGTTCCTACGTCATAGCAACTTCCGCGCTCTGCTGAATGCGCGGGCGCCCGACGGCAGCCCGTTTGCGGATGATTCTAGCTTCCGTGTGGTGGCCGCGCTGAACGGCGATGCGTCGGCGGTGAGCTACCAGAGCTCTAACTTCCCGGACTATTATCTAGCGCTCTCTGCAGCAGGTGCGAGCGACGTGATTCTGGCGCAGACCAACCCCAACGACCCTACGCAGGCCGCACTGGCCTCATGGAAGCCCCAGTCACCTCTAGAATCTGGACAAGGACAGCTGTTGAGCGCGACGGCGGTGCCGGCCGTCAAGGAGGTAGCGGGACAGGTGCTCTGTGCGGCGGACCCCGCGAACCCGTCGCAGTGTCTGTATGCTGGCTCTATGGGTGCCTGTCAGACATGGGTAGCAGATCCTGCGAATGCGGCGGCGCCCACTGTAGCGGCACCTGGCGGTCTGGCGGCCTTTGCGGACCGGTACTTGCGGGCACGGGTCTAGCGGCAGCGGCCAGCGACAGAATTCTACTAACAATTCTAGCAGGAGCTGTTAGGAGAATGAGCGGATTCGAGGCCGCCCAGCGGTCGTATTACAAACACGAGATAAACAGGGCGCTGCCGACTCAGCGGCCCACGGGGTCAATCACCAACACTACAATCCAGCAGGCGCTCGGCCTCGTGGATCCGACTGCGGCTGCAGGCACAGTGGTCCCAACAGATGCTGCCTCCTATTTCAGTCAGTTCGGTGAGAGCAGCGGTGCCGTGCGCCGCGACGCCGAGTGCCGTGGCCTGCCGTATCCTGGACCGGGGATGCGCGACCCTGCTGCGCGCACCGGCTGCGGTTGGTGGTTCGTGGCCGATCCTACTATCCCCTCTACAGGTGCCTACGGTACGCGACGTGGTGCGATGAGCCCCACTCTGGACACGCAGATTGGTCCTGGTCGATGGATATGGGACCCCCGCGAAGCGCAGCAGGCGGAGGGACAGAAGCGGGCGGCGCGTGTGGCGACCTGTCCCGATATCGCCTATGCGAACTTTCCTAATGTGGGCTGGTGTCCCGGCACCGGTATGGCTGTCGTGACGGATGGCGCAGGTAATCCCCTGTTTCCACAGGCACCCGGTGGAGACTGTCCTGGTGGCGGTATCGTGATGAATCCGGCTGCCTGTCCGCCACCCCCGCCGCCGGCTCCTGGTGTCCCTGCGGGTGCGCCGCCGGGTATAACAGGTCTCTGTACACCGCAGGCCAATGGGGCACTCAGCCCCGCTTGTCTCCAGGCTGTCGCCGCCTGGCAGTGCAGCGCCTCGGGAACTCTGGCCGCGAGCCTCGGCGGTGCCGGCTATGCGGGCTCCAATCCGACATTTGCCTCTATTAATGGTGTGTTGGCCCAGCGCGGTTTCCAGATAAATCCAGGGATCATAAATGGCGGACAGCTCTCGGTGGCCGACGCATTCAACTCGGTGTCGGCGCTGCAGCGGCAGGCGGCGTCGGGCGATGGCTCCCGTGCGACGAGCGCGGCGAGCAATCTCTGCTACGGCAGCCCCTTTGATCCGTGCGCCCTTGCAGACAGCGATGGCGGGCCATATGACCCGGACTGCGTGACGCAGGCGGCGCAGGCGGCGGGATGGGCGGCGGCTGGTGCGCTGATGCCGGCGGTCGGTGGCATGTCCTACTGGAATGGCCTACCGACCTGGGGAGATGTCAAAACGGCGATTGCGACTCTGAAGCGGCAGGCCGACAACCCACCGTCGGCCACCGGTGGATCTGCAGCCGGCCAGGTGACAGCCATCAAGAATGTCTACGGACTCAGCCCGCGCTTCCCGCGCACCGGCTGTAATAATCAGGGTGTGGCTCTCCTTCGCTGGTTTGCTCCTGCCGGTGCCCCTACGTCGCTATTCCCGGTGGCCGGCCCGCAGACACATTTTCTCGGTCGCTATCTCTTTAAGAACGGGTTTCCGAGTCAGACACCTACGACTGGTGAGATGACGCCCGCCGGCGGATTCACGACCGAGTGCCAGCGCTACACGACGGTGTTCGCGCCGACCACCGGCGGCAACTATCAGTTTCTGTCGACTTCACCGGACCCTGTGCGGATGCTGCTGAACGGCCAGCTGCTGATGGACTGGCAGGGCTCGGGCAACGCAGTGTCCCCCATAACTGAGATGGTCGCGGACCAGCTCTACACGCTGACGGTTGACATTATGAACAGCGGCGGGTCGTGGGGATTCCAGCTGGCTGCCTCTGTCGGCGGCGCGGCGTGGACTCCTCTGCAACCGGCCCAGCTCTTCCTGCCCACGGATCGTCGTCTGCCGGTGTTGGAGCTGGCGTTCAACAAGATGGCGGCTGGGAGCAGTGGTTCTGTACAAGATACAAATGGAATATTCCAGAATGTCTGGCTACAGAAGTCGCAAGTGGGCTCTCTGGGTGGGCGGCAGTGTATGTTAGTGAATGGTTCTGGATCGGGATTGTTCAACACGCTGAACTACTCACAGGGGATCCGCAGTCGGGCGTTGCGGTCATTCACGATGATGATGAACATCCAGAGCATAACGCTGGGTCGCGACAGTCGCGGTGGCTCCTACACGCCGAGCTTCTTGGCGTTCTATAATCTGCCGAGCACCAACACGTTGGGCTATCCGCGCACAGGCGCTCCGCTGGATTCGTGGGACTTTCCGAATCGCACGGCGGACTTTGAGATAACCGGCTACAACGGCTCTATCTACGCGTACGGCAAGGGTCCCTCTGTGGACCCCGCTACCGGCGCACCCGGCCCCGATACACAGACCACCTTTACTGCGAATCTGACAACTGGGCCAATCAGCTATCCACCGGGCCAGTGGTTCCATTTTGCGCTTGTATGGGACGACGACTTCAGCGGTTACGCGGTCTACATCAATGGAAAGCTCGCGGCGAATCTGCCCGCGGCCGTCGTGGATCCGCTGACTATCTACGAACAGATTCGCATCGGCAGTGATGCGACGGATGACGGTGCGGCCTGGACGGGTGGCATCGCCTGGTTCCGCGGTTTCGATTACCGACTGAGCCCGGACCTGATAGCTCGGGATATGTCGGATGATTGGGCGGATCTCTTTTAGAGTTAGATTGATCCAGCCCCCGCTGCCGCCGCCCGCACCGTACTTGCCGCCGCCAAGTCCTTCTGCCAGTCGGGATGGAACATAAAGGCCGGTCGCGCCCCCGCGGCGAACTTGAAGCATTTGATGGTTTCCCCGTGCTCAAACGCGTGAAGCTCACAATCTACAGCAGCAGATTGTGCGATTTCCGCAAGTCCATCGGCTAGGCGCTGCTTCTTACCAGCGATGTCAAAGATAATCTCGTCAGTGGTAAGATTCATATCTGGCAGATACTTCTGTCCCTTTGCTACGTCAAACACCGACAAATAGCGGTAGACCTCCACCGTGCGCTCCTCCCATGGCAGATTCATATGGGAACAGAGACGAATGGCACGACCAATCACCTGCTGGATGCGGACGTTATTCCAGTACGGCTCCATGACGTGAACCTGGCGGGTATTGAAGAGCGAGATACCCTCCGCACCCGACTGCGTAATCATAAAGATACGCGCCACGCGTCCATCGCGATTGTCGGGTGCGCCTGCTAGCAGCTCTGCACACTGCGCCGAGAGACGCGGAGGCAGGCCGGCCACGTCGGCGTTGTAGAGCTGGAGAAGCAGACGGCGTTTCTCGAGATCCTGGTCGCCGGTGTAGAGGATGTAGCGCGGCCGTGCACGGGCTTCGGGCGTCATCAGGCCGGCTGGAATCTCCCACTCTGTGGCCCCTGCCGGGCGTACAATATCGAGGGGCATGTAGCGCTCCGGTGCCGCCCGCAGAGCCGCTGCGAAGATACCGAGCCCCTCCATTGTCTTGAACTGACTGTAGACCAGCACAGGGCCAGGGCTCGCACGAATGTTGGTGAGAATTGCTGCATATTTCGGTGAGTAGGTGGCGAGGCCGCGGTTCAGATACTCATCGCCTTTGGCCTCCAGCTCAGACAGAAGTGTCCCCACAATACCGGCAACGGCTGTCTCTTCGGCGGTGGGTGCGGGGGCCGGTGGCTCAGGTTCATCGGGCAGCGCTGCCTCTGTGGGCTCTGCGGCGGTCTCTTCAGTAGCAGCAGCAATGGTAGGTGGAGGAGGAGCCTCCGTATCAACCGCCAGGTCGGCTGCTATAATGCGCTCCTGGTCAATTCCGAGAGCCGCCACCTTCTCCCGCGCTGACATCTTCGGACGCTCCACCTCCTCAGGGAAAACCCAATTACAGGCGGCACGCGACAGCGCCTTGAAACCGGTCTGGAGTGTCTGGGTAGCCTGCGCATACAGGTC
>RGVZ01000094.1 GCA_010029825.1 bacterium
TTTTTCTGGCCAGAAAAATGAATCCGCGGAGGCTGCGGCGCGAAGCCTCAAAAGCATGCTCGAAGACCGATATCTTCAGGTCATGGCTCACATGTACCGCGGCGAGATGAACCGCATGATGACGTACCGGCAGCGCCTCGACACGACGCTCCAGTACTCGGTCATGATCTCGTCTTCCATGCTCGTCTTTTATTTTTCTACGGTGGCGCATCCGAATTTTCCGCTGATGATTGTCCTGTACCTGTGGGTATTTCTGCTGGTCGAGGCGCGGCGGTACCGGTATTTCCTGCTCAGCCGAAGCCGCGTCCGGTGGTTCGAGCGCGTGTTTTTCCTGCAGAAAGCCGTTCAGAACACGGAGCCGTCCATGGAGAGCCTGGCCGTCCTCATGGATCACGAGCGCCTCGATCGTTCGGTTGTCTGGTGGCGGTGTATCGGTATCCGGTTGTGCCGCTATTACCTGTGGCTGATCGACGTGGTCCTTTTCGGCTGGTGGCTCCGCGTCCACCGGCTCTCGCCCGGGTGGTTCATCGTTTCCGGATTCCACGCCCTCCTCCATCTCCTCGTTCCGTTCTTGATTGGCCACCCGGATTTCTAGGTCAAGACGGTGAAAAGCATGCCGACAGACGCAGGTTTTCGTGTCTTTTTCTTTTCATGACAGCAGCCGTGCTTTCCCTGTCTGGTTCGGATGGAACGAGCGCCGGTGATGCTCCGACGGGCCGTGCTCGCGGAGCGCCCGCAGGTGTTCCGCCGTCCCGTATCCCTTGTTCTGACGCAGGCCGTATCTCTCCAGCGCCGCGTCCGCGTCGCACGCGGACACGACGTACTCGTCACGGTGCGTCTTGGCCAGGATGCTCGCGCAGGCGATCTCGGGGACGGTGTCGTCGCCGCGCACGACGCACTCGTGCGGCACGTCGTGGTACGGCACCCAGTACGACCCGTCCACGAGGATCCTGTCCGTTGCGGTCGGTTCGAACGCGTCCAGGACGCGGTGGAAAGCATTCATGGTCGCGCGCAGGATGTTGACGGCATCGATCTCGTCCCGTTCCGCCCATGCGACGCGGAAAACCGTGGCGTTTTTCTCGATGAAGCCGCGGCTTTTCTCCCGCTGCTTCGGCGTCATCTTCTTGCTGTCGCGGATCACGATATTCTCGGCGCGGGCGCGCTCCATAAAATCCACTGGCAGCACGACGCCGGCGCAGTAGACACGGCCGAACAGCGAGCCGCGTCCCGCCTCGTCCAGACCAATGATCATTGGTGCGGTTGGATCATGAGATCGTACCGATCTTCATTTTTGTCGGACGTTTAAAGACTCATCGCCGACGGGAAAGAAATGAACGTTACCTACGTGACGGCGCTCTACCAGATCTACCCGCCGGATAACTCCCAGGAGGCGCGGCTGGTGGGTCACGTCCGCGCGTTGCTGGAATCCGGGCTGCGGCTCGTGGTCTTTGTGGACGGGCATTACGAGGCGCTGGTGGGTCGGTTCTGCAGGGAGGCGGTCATGATCCGCCTGCCGCTTGAGGAGGTCGGGATCTACCGCCGGATCATAGAGAGCGGCGCTGCGCTCCCCGTCTCGCGCAACGAGAAAAAAGACACGATCGAGTACCTGGCGCTCATGAATGCCAAGATCGAGTTTTTGTGGCGCGCGCTGCCGCACGCCGACACCGAGTACCTGGCATGGATCGATGCCGGCACCGCCAAGCATTTCCGCGACGCGTCGTCGTGGGCACGGCTGGCTTCGATCCGCTTCGGCGGCTTCTCGACGATCCTCATGCCCGGATGCCACCACCACGCTTTCCCGTGGGAGGTGTTGTGCGACCGCGTGTACTGGATGTTTCTCGGCACGCTCTTTGTCTGCCACCACGCCTTTGTCCGAACGTTCTACCTCGTGTCCGTGGAGACGCTCGAGCGATTCCTCCACACGAACCGTATCACCTGGGAAGTGAATATCTGGATCGATGTCGCGACGCGCTACCCACGCGTCATCCGGTGGTACGAGGCCGATCATGACGACCGGATGACGCTCGTCCCGCCGGCTTTTACACGCCCGCCGGTCTGTCTCGTAACCACCGGCGACACCACCTCGAGGCTCTACGACACGATTGTCCGACCCGGCGCACCGTTACCGGATGACGGCTGGGTCGCTATTTGTGTGGCTTCGGACGCGTCCACCCGCCTCCGCCCGGAGACGGAGCTGACGGGCGATGGCCTGCGGGACAAAGACGAGGCAACGGCATTCAGGCCGGATCTTGTTATTGACGAGCGTGTCGACCTTGTCGCGCTCCCGATGGATCATACGACGCGAGAAAAGATCACGTCTTTTCCGATCATTCCTCGTATGCCGCTCCTCCCGGTGATCCGCAAGACCTCGTGCGACGGGCTCGGGAGCGTGCTCAAGTGCCTCCTCAACGGCCTGAGCATCGCTAGCGAGTGCCGGATCCGCCTCGGGTGCTATGACACCGTCCTGGATCCTGTCCATGTCTTTGATGAGACATTGAGTGGCTCACACCAGATCGAGGACATGTATACCTGCCGGCTCCTCATGCTCCGTAAAGAATCCGTCCTCTTTGATGGTCTCCCGCCGCTGCCTCATTTTCACCGGAGAGACGGGGTTCAGAACACGCGCCTGAACCGGTTCTTTGTCACGGATCGGCGGATCGATTTCTGTTACGAGCCGGACAAGATCCCGCTCCCGATACGCGAGCGCGTGCTCGGTGCTGTTCGCCGCGTCGCGTTCCACGGGACGGTGCTGACGGCGGTCGAACGGCTCTGTGGATCGTTCACGTCCTTTGGGGATGGCGTCCTCGGGGTCTCGGTTCGGACGTGGTCCGCGTCGTACGATTTAATCGTGTACGAGAAAGCGATCGAGCGTGCCGTACGGTCATACGGGATCACTCTCCTCGTGCTCTCGATCGATAACCCGGCATGCAATCTCCTCGCGCCGTATCTCGAGCTCGCCGCCCGTTTTGGGGTGCAGTGCCTCGTGCTCGAGGCGGATGCACGTCTGAACGACCTCCAGCACGCGGCCGTCAAGATGCTCGTGTTGTCGCGGTGCCGATTTTTCATCGGGAACTACATGAGCACTTTTACGGAACTCGTGTACTGGTTCTCGGGGTGTCGGATTGGCATCTTTCCCATCGTCTACTTTACCGAGGTGTACGTCCTGTACCACGACGAACCTACCCGCCGGGCGGCCGAGGCGCTGGACAGGGCGTGGGTCGTGCCCTTGGAGTGCCCGTTCTCGGACGGGACGATCGCCGTCGCGACGCGCCTCCCAACTCGGCACACGAGGTGGGTGGGTTTTCTGTCCTCGGAGGCGTCTGACAAGATCGATCTCGGACGCATCGACGAGGCGCTCCGGCGCATCGAGGTCGAGGAGGGCTTTGCGGCAGAGGTTGATGTTGTCGCGTTCTTCAACCCGGCACCGCAGATGACCCTCGCCGAGCAGCTCCGACCGGAGCTCGCCGCGCTTTTCCGGCACGTCCTGACCGGCTGCGGCGAGAGCGAGGACGCGTTCGAGTCGCCGTCGACCGTCTGTTTCTACTGCAACTACTGGATCGCCAAGAAAGAATGGGTGGATCGGCTGCGGATCTGGCTGAAAGGCGTCCTCCGATTCATGGACGAGGACGAGACGATCCGGGATCGCACGGACGGGGAGAGGTACGAGCTGCGTGAGCGGCTGACGCCGTATTTTTTCGGCAGCCGGGGAGCGCGTGTCCAGATGATGTAAAAAAGATTTGTCGAGAGTAAAATGGGTGCAATCCTGTCTATTTTACTCGTAATCCTCCTGCTCATGATTGCGTGCGTGGTGGTGGTCGTCTTTCTGTTCCGGATGCGCGTCATCCCTCGCTACCTCATGACCTACGAGACGTACGAGACGTCTCTCGACGGGATCAAACTCTCGGTGGCCGGGCTGCGCCGCGACGCGCACGACGACCTCGTGGTTCTGTACCGCGGTCCTCGGTCGCGCGGCTTCCTCCACGAGACCGGGCTGGGACAGCTCGTCGACGCCGTCGTTGTCTGCCCAGACCGTCTCCCGCGCGCCTCCCGTCTGCGCGATCGCTTCCCGGCGCGCCGCCTGCTCCTGGTGGGCGAGGGCGTGGGACTCGCGGCGTGCCGGGCGATGGCCGGGGACGACGACCGTGTGGACGCGGTTGCCGGGTGTCCGGCCGGGATCGTCCTCCAGGGAGCGCCGCGGTGTCCGGTGCTCCTCTGCCTGGGCGACGACGACACCACCACACCGCCGCACGGCAAGAACGTGATCGTGCGGCGGCTGCGCGGCAGGGGCTGGCTCCACGGCGCTACCCGTGAGATCCTCAAATTTTTGGACAAGCATCGGAATTTCTCTCCGGATAGAAAAGGATGGTCGAGGTGAATCAGAGCATCGGCAACTACCTCTCTCATTATTTCTGGGCCTACGTGCTCGCCGTGCTCCGGCAACAGCCCTTCTCCAAGCCGTCCACGGATCGTCCGATCCTCCGGGATCTACCCGAGACCGTCCCGTTCTCTCCCCGCCTCGCCGAGGTTCTCCGGCGCGCCGGCTTTACGGTCGAGCGGCTGGAAAAGATGAATCCGAACAGCTTCTGGGTGATCCGGGACGACGGGACGGCCGCCGTCATGGAGGCGCTGCGGCCGTGGGGGAAGCATTTGTTGAGAAAGGCGCTCGAGAAGAACGGCCTCCTCGTCCGTTCGCCGTACCCGGTCATCCATTTCCGGTGCAGCGACGTCCCGTTCGCCAGGAATCCCAACTACCACCTCGTGCGAGCCGAGTTCTACAGGGACTGCCTTGAAGAGATCCGCCAGAAAATCGGCTTCTCGCCGTGCGTCGTGCTCCTCTCCTGCCACGCGCACAACACCGATCGGCGCCGCGAGACCCAGTGCTCGGCGTACGCGGAGGGCATCCGCCGTTACGTCACCGGGCTCGGCTACCGCGTCCTCGTCCGGTGCGAGACGCCCGAGCAAGACTTTGCCACGATGTTGAACGCCCCGGCCGTCATCACGCCCGGGAGCTCGTTCTCTTTTTTTGCCGGGTTCATGGGCAGCGGTGTCTTCCTCTCGGAGGGACATTTCTTTGAGCCGTCTCCCAACCGCTGCGGCACGGCGTGTGCAGGATGGCTCCGGAAAGGCTACACGCTGCTCCACCGCGACGTGCCATCCTACGAGGGTGATCCAGAGATCCTGCTGAAGCGACTCGGGTATGTTTCCAAGTAACCAAAGTCCAGCAAGAATTCCCGGATCGCTTCATCCTGGAGGATGATCTCATTCTGTTCCGCGGAAAAAAAATCCTCGTATTTCTGGGTCCGTCCCCCGGATGTATTATGATCCTGAGTGAGCAGTGAAACCGGTGAATCCTGGATCTGATACTCGTACAGATCTTTGGGAAGGTTTTCCCCCGAAGGCTGTTTCTCGATGATGTCTACCACTCTGTGGACAAAAGATTCGTCGTCATAAATCTTCAGCTCCCTGAAGAGCGCCTGGAGAGTCTGGACAGGAGCCGTCTTGTATTTTTCATAACAAAAAAGGATCGGATCGTACGACAGGGTATCGTAGAACAAGGCAAGGTTTTCGTGCATGCTCTGGAAGAATGTGAAAAGACCGTATCGTTGGATCTCCTGATCGAGGTCTTTTTTTTCGTTCAGAGACTGGAGGAATCGGAATCGCAAAAAACTACTGATGGCGGAATCTCGGACATCTCTATAGGGTGAGATCAGCAGATAATCATCGTCTATATACATTTTTCTGATTTCATGACTTTTGTTGACCAGCACATCATAACCCAATAAAGAATATGCGGTTCGGATGGCGTTCCACACCATGGTCGAACCGGTGTGTTTCATTCCGACAACGGCAATTTTCCGTTTATTCGGAAAGAATTCTTTGCGTGTTTTTCTAATCTCGAGCCGTGCGTAAACCGAAACGACTCCATGGGGCAGGCTGATTGGGATATTTAGGGAACTATCGTCCATGCCTTCTAAGAATCGGAATCGAGCGGTGTCGATGATTTCCAGAAAAGATTTGCTGAGACGCGTCCCATCCTGGAAACGGAGAAAAAAACAGCCAGATAGATGATGATCCATCCTGATTTCGAAAGGGATACCTTTGATTTGGATCGTCATGGAGGGATGACGAACCCGAATAAAAAAAGAGATTGTATGGATCGATCCGTCATAAATCGGAAAAATCTGATTGTCTGGATGATCGATCCGGTACAGATATTTCATCTCTGATTATTGTTTCTTTTTTTTTCTTTTCCAAAAATAGGACGAGATGTCGGATCCTTGTACTGCTCCTATCTACTCCCTTATCGATTATGAGGCTGATCTTGTTCCCAAAGAGGCGGCCAAGATATCCTACATCGATATCCAGATCTCGCCCTCACGATTTCAGAACAGGATCTGGACGTTCGTATTTGGAGGAGAAGTGTACCAACGCAAATTCGCCCAGGTGTTCAGATTCCAACCCGATTGCTCTATACCGCTGCCTCAAACCCCAAACACGACCATCAATTGTATCTCTTTCACGCCTCCCATCCAGGGATTCCTGACACTCAATAACAAGACGATCAGCATCTCGGATAGTCCAGATCTGGTTTCTTTTACGTGGGAGAGCAAACCTCGTTCAGACGAGATCTGTGTTTTCACACTATTTTTGAATCTGCCATGTAAATATTTTAAGCCATGCGAGAAAAACACGATCTATGCCAATCTGTGGCTCAAAGACGCACGGTATTGGAACCGGTGTTGCGATATCAACCCTACGGATACGAATCAGTGTCTTGGTTGGTCAACACGGGGGCAAAAGGCCACTTTTTTTAATCCACCGACGGATCTGGCTGCATTTCCCAGCACGAATGTGAAACACCCCGCTGGGTGCTAATGACCGGGATCGGAAACGTACCGAGACTTGTCTGACGCACGCTCGACGTCTTGCTCGAGGTGGCCAGAGACTCGTGAGGTGATGGCGTCGTGCTCGAAAGATGCCGTTCCGCCGGCCGTCCGTAAACGGCATCGCCAAAGATTAAATCTCCAGAGAAATAAATGATCTTGGACTTGGAAGGCAGAAAAATCGTCGAGCCCGGGGCCAGGCGGCTGCAGCAGCAGAAACGGCTCGATCGCAAGAACTACTTTGATGATCGCGAGCGATGCCGGGTGGAACGGGACGTCGCGGCCTTTGCCCAAGAGTTCAGGATCGAGCCCGAGACGATCCAGGGCTGCCAGGGGCTCGACGCGCGGGGCTGCTGGCGGCGCTTCCGGGATTTTGACGACTTTTTTACGCGGCGCAGGCTTCGGTTGCCGGAGCCGATCCCGTACCATCCACGATCCGCGGCGGCACGCCGTGTCGTCTCGCCGGTCGACGCGTACGCGCTCTGTCTCGGCCGCGGCCAGCTCCTCCGGCTCAAAGACCAGGAGTACAGGATCGGCATGCCGGGTGCGATCCTGGCTCTCCGGTTGAGCCCGTGTCATTACCACCGCATCCACAGCCCGTGCATGGGTTTTGTGACGAGCATCCGTTCCGCCGGGTACGGCTACAGCGGCACCTACCTCATGGACTACGGGGTCGGTGTCCTCTCACGAAATTACCGTGTCATCATGACGCTGAGGATGATCGACGGGACGGATCTGGTCATGACCGCGGTCGGTGCACGATGCGTGGGCTCCATCGAGATTACGCATCCCCGCATCCTGACCGCTTTCCGGGAGGAGTACCCGTCCCTGCCGTGGCAGGAGGTTCTGAACCGCCGTCTCGAGGTCCGTTTTCGGCGGCCGCCCACGGTCGGACTCACGGACGAGCTCGGTCGATTCCGCCTGGGTGGCTCCATGGTGGTGCTGACGGTGCCCACCGCCATCGAGCCGTCGATCGTCCTGGACACGATCCGGAGACACACGCTTGCCGATGCCGAGACGTCGGTCTCTGTCGGCCAGCCCTTGTTTTCTGTTCTAAGCGCGGCCGTTCAAAAATTTTCAGGTTTTTAAAAAAAAAAATCTTTAAAAAACATCTTACCCATGGCTCAGCTGCAACCCCCTCATTATTATCGAACCGACGATCTCCAGGAACTGAACCAGAAGATCCAGCACCGCTTTATCCGCGACGTGGTCAAGCCGTACGGACCGGCCGCCAGGAAAAGAGAGTACCGCATCCCCGACCTCCGGCCACGGCGCGAGTCGACGACGCTCCGCAAGACGCCGATCGGTGAGATAAAGAGCCACGCGCACGAGAAAGAAATCAACCCGTACACCCTCTACCGCCCCGAAGCGTTCGAGCCACCACCATCACCACCCGCCACCCCGCCACCGGTCGTCTTGTCCTGCCTGGACATCCACCGCCACGTCCACGACTGTCCCATCTGTGGGCGGCTGTACCAGTCGTACTCCCCCGTCTACATCGGGATCATCCTCATCCTCGTCCTGGTCATTGCCGTCCTCCTGAAGCAGGTGGTTGACGGCTCGCGCGGTCTAAAGACACAAAAGACGGCGATGGAAACATCATGATCATCCACCTGGATTCGAATTACAGGAACCGGGCGGTCTATCCGGATCCGAGCAGCTACGTCCTGGAGATCAACGGGACGCCGCCGGGATCGGACAGGAGCGACAGCCGGTCGTTCGCGTCGACGCCGTTCCGGGTCTTGTACTCGTCGCCATTTTTCGAACGATCCGTCCCGATCGGGTTCCGCGCGTACCCGCGATCGCTCGTAATCCTCGATCTTGCCGCGTGTCCGGACGAGTGCCTGCGGAGTCTGATGGATCAGCCGGTTACGGCGCTCCAGAGTTATTTCGTGGGCTACGAGGCGCTCTGCCTGGAGACCAGCCTCACTTCTGTCGTGACGGCCTGCTTTTTCAATTACGACCAGTTTGTCTGTCTGCTGACGGATCCGATCACGCGGTTTGGGAGCGGTGGGGGGACGCTCGTCTTTGTGAACCCGTCGCTGCGCGCCGGCAGCAATTTCCTGGTGGCCGGCTACTCGTTCATCAGCCAGCAGCCCGGCGGCGGCTTCTACAACGACAACGGCGTCAGCACCGACACGACGCTCGTGAACCTGACGAAAAGAGCCATTGCCCGCGTGACGGACGTCCTGAGGCCGTTCCGGAACGTCCTGTTCGAGGGCGATATAGCGTTCTCACCGGGCGATCTCGTCCTCCTGATGAATAACCGGCTCTCGACCGGGCAGAACCATTTTTTCCTGACGGTGCGCGACATCTATCCCTCGGCGCTGTACACGTTCGAGCTTGTCGGGGACACGCCGGCCGGCCTGCGCGAGGACGACGTCCTCGAGAGCGAGTTCGGTGCCGCGAACGATCCAGCCACGGATCCCGTCTTTTATCGGGGACCGCGCGGCTTCTACCACATCGGTCCGGGCGGCGGTGGAGATCGAAAGATCGTCTTGCGCGTGGCCGAACGGCGACGCCTCGTCCTCGAGTTCCCGGGGAACGGGATCGAGACCGGGGCGGTGTACGTGCTGCGGTGCACCCGGGATCCGGCCATCAGCCTCTCCATCCGGTGTACGCGCGCGCGGTACGCTTTCCTGTCGGCCGACCCGCTCCCCAAGACCGTCCGCCTGATGGCCTACCTCCTTACGGGCGTTCTCGCGATCCCGGTCTACCTGGTGGTCCTCAAGACGGCCGGTCGCGTCCTGTACATCGATCCGCCGCCGTTCACCGGCGAGACGCTCCTCTACGAGAACGGCGCCTCGTCCTGCCGGTCGCCAACAACCCGCTCGTCTGCTGCCAGGTCCAACTCTCCTCCATCTCGCTGCCCAACCTGCCGATCTGCGGCACGAACCTGCTCCTGACCGACTACCCGTACGTCCTCGTGGTCTTTGGGACGGCCACGGGTATGGACGCGCGCGGCGGGACGCTCACCCTCGGCGGCCTCTACTCCAACAACCCGAACGCCGTCCAGGCCGTGTTTGTGGCCTCGCTGGCCAACATCCGCAACCCGGATCTCGTCCGTTTCGCCGTCGTGCGTTCACCGCAGATCGTCGGCATGAAACTCAACCTCGCCGAGAGCCTGCGGTTCGCGGTCTTCCTCCCGGACGGCTCGCCGCTCACCTACGCGCGGAGCTACGAGCGCAACCTCATCACGGGCGAGATCGTCGGCACGTCGCTCGGCTGCAGCAGCGATGCCTCGCTGACGACGGAGCCGACGCGCGTGTACTGGTCGGAGGATCCCCACTCCATCAGCGCCACCTTTGTCGTCCGGGCGCTCGCATGAACACGAGGCGAAAAAAAAAAAGAGCGGATGGATGGCGACAAAAGATTTTTTGACATGATAAAAAAAAGATGGCCGAGGATGCGCTCCAAAAGATCAGCGTGCTCAGGACCGCTCTCGAATCGTTCCTGACCGATCCGGGCTACAACGAGCTGCTCGACCGGGCATTGACGGGCAAACAAAAGACCCTGAGAGAAAAGATCATTGTCTTTCTCGAGAATGATTTCGTGTTTTTCAGCCCGCAGAGACAGGTCCTCAGAAAGAAATGGAACAAAGACATCCGGAAAGAGGTCAGCCTCTTTATCGCACACGCAGGCCATCAGGGATAAAAACGCCGATCAGATCCTCTTTCTGATGAACAAGCATTTCTATAACAGTTTCAGCGAACGGCTGCCCACGGTCTACAAATACGCAAAGGAAAAGGAACCCAAGAAGCCCGGGATCATCGATGAGGATGTCGGCAGGATCGTAAGACACATCATGGAATACCAGCACGACGACACTCCTTATCGGGTCTACACGATCCTGAAAAAATTCCGAGATGATCTGCCCGACCCGCCCGACTCATGGCTGGAAGGAATGGAACCACAGATCGCCGGCACCTGGAGATCGATCATGGAGTGCCTGAGAGTGCTCATCGAGATCATCGATCACTTCCTCGACCAGGATCGGTTTTTCAGGACTTTCCGTGTCAAAATACTCAAGAGCCGTGGCGTGCGGTTTTTCCCGATCGACGAGTGGAGGCGCCTCGCGGATTTTTTTTTCTCTCATGGCATGCATTTTCTCAAAACGGAGGATCCGGAATCACTGAATGACTTTGGAAAGATCGCCGAGTTTTCTCGTCTGCTGAGACGATGGCAAGAGGATGCCGGATCTCAAGAAAAAAAGCAGCAGAGCGAGGCCGTGGTCGTGCCCGAGGATCAGGACGACTGGACGGCATGGATCCAGGCCAGGATGGGAAATCTCCGGCAGCGCAACGCCAGGGTCGTTCCGCCGCGACAGCAACAAAAGAGAACCGCCGCACCGCGAGCCCAGCGCGTCCGGCAGCCGCCGCCGGTCATCCCGCAGGCGCAGGCTCAGCCGCAGGCTCTGCCGCGAGAGGCGCGAGACGAGCTGCGGGAGCGGATCCTCCAGCGGATCGGAGAGATCCAGGATGACGTCCAAAACCGTGTGTCCCGCGTTCGGGGGGTGAATGACCCGCACCTCCGTCGCAAGCAGGCCAACATCAGGCGGGTGCTGAGCGGCCTGAGCCGGATCGGCCGTGACATCCTGGAGAGGGCGCTCCGGCGCGAGGCGGAGGTCATCCTGCTCCTCGATGTCAAGAACATCATGCGGACGCTCTTCCCGCAGAGCGGGCCGGGACAGGACAGGGAGCGCGTCGAGCACGGCCATCCGTCACTGCTGAGGATGGCCGTGGAGCGGTTCCTGCCGTCTCCGAGCGATGTCCTCACACTGCTCGATCATGACCGGTGCTACGCGGTCTGGATCGACCAGGGCGACCTGGTGGAGGATCCGGTGGTCTGGCTGGATGAGGCCTCCGCCTACCTGAGGATCTCCTGCGCGGACGAGAACGGCGCCGACTGCTACAAGACGACCGATCGGAAGAACCCGATGGACGACTACGTCCTGCTCCTGCTCAACGATCTCTTCCTCCGGGCAAATGCGGAGACGGAGCGCGTCCTGAACGAGAGAGCGGCGGGCCTGCTCCGAGACATCCGGACGCTGGAGGAGGCGGTCCGGGATCGATACGAGGAGGGAGCCGGCGTGGACACGCTGCTGCGGATCACCGGCGAGATCCGTGCGCTGAAACGATCGATCCGGCGGCTGAAGAACCCGATCCCCGAGCCCGTCATCGTGTCGGGAGACCGGTACAGGGATTTTATCCGATGACGGTCTCTGGCATGCAGTCATTTCAGACGACGACCGGATGGATGATGAGCCAGAGATGGCGGTCTCTTTGATTGTTTTTCGTTTCGACCACTGGTGGTGGTCTTTTTTTTTTATGACTGCTGATGTCGTGACTTTTTACTATCCATCAAACGCGGATGGTCTTTTTGTGGCGGTTGGGAAAAAGGAGAAAGAGGTTGTTGCTGTCTCGTTCCTCATAATAAATACCCGTCAGGGTCCTCTTCATCTGCCACTGAGTCGCTGAGAATTCCATGGGGTTCTTCCGGTTCTCGCGATCCAGGATCATCAGGTGGCAAGATCCGTACCACGGATCCTCGTACGTCATGGCCGCCTCGGTCTTGAGTTTGTTCTTTCCGCGCCGGAAAGAGCAGTACTGCCGGTACTTCTCGGTCTTGAATCTGTCTCGGAAATCCACGTCCACCCTCAGCCGCCGGATCATCTCTTTCAGACCGATCTTGTGGATCGAGACGGGCTGAGGGACGAAAGAGACGATCTTCCGCAAAAGATCGTCCGGCAGGATCTTGACGGCCTTTTTCAGGATCGACATGCTTGTTTCTCTGTTTTGGGGGAATGAGAAAGAAATCAGAGCCGTGTCTTGACAGTGTGTTTCGATTTCCCAGGATGGAGTGGCAGGGTGGATTCATTTTTTACGGACGGTTTCGTTTTTTGTTTATGACATAAAATATGAAAAGACCGCTCCGCGTCGGCACGGACTGCTCCGGGATCGAGGCACCCATCGTCGCCCTCCGGCAGCTCAAGATCCCTTTCATCCACGAGTTTTCCTCCGAGATCGACAAGCATTGTATCGCCACCATCCGTGCCAATTTTCAGCCCAGGATCATCTTTGGAGACATCATGGAACGAGATATCCGCGATGTGCCTGATATTGATCTCTACATCTGCGGGTTTCCCTGCCAGCCTTTTTCCACGGCGGGAAACAGGGAGGGCGAACGAGATCCCCGTGGCACCGTCTTCTACGAGTGTCTCCGCGTGATCCTACACAAGAAACCCATGGTCTTTGTCTTGGAGAACGTCCGAGGCCTCGTCTCGATCGACGGCGGTGAGACGTTCAAGACCATCCTGGACTCGCTCCGTCGACTAAAGATCTACGACGTACAATGGAAAATCCTCAACACCGCGGATTACGGCATCCCGCAATCCAGAAAACGCGTGTTCATCGTGGGGATACGGAGGGATCGCGAGAAAAGACCATTCCAATGGCCCGAACCGATCCCGTGCCGGCCGCTCGAGGAGTTTGTGATCCTAGAGAATAGAAAACAACCCCTGCCTCCGCATTTTTATTCGTCTGGGATGGCCAGGATCATCAATGAACGAGCCATTTTCATCAATCTGGGGTTTACGAAACACAGGCATGGGAATGCGCACAAGATATGTCCGTGCCTAACGGCAGATAAAGGAAAAATGTACTGCCTTTCTCAAGGTCGATACATGTCTGTGAAAGAATTTTTATCTCTACAAGGTTTTCCGCAGTCTTTCAAGCCTCACGGCTCCAGGACACATTCTCTTAGACAGGCGGGGAATTCAATGTCGGTCAATGTCATTTTTTTGATCTTAAAAATAGCGATGGAATGCGTCCAGTAGCGCCGTGTTCAGGAAAAATCTGTCATGCCGGTGAAAGATGATTTCTCCGTAGCTCCTGGAGTTGCCGACACTGAATCTCATGAGAGATTTGATACCCGTATTGGGGGCATAAGATTCCCACAAGGTGGTGATCTCTCTCCGATCGTACTCCCGGTTCGGATCGAGTCCGTCCCGCATGAACCGCGCGATCGCCGACTGGTTTGTCGGATCTGCCCTCTTTTTCTCGTTAATGTTATATGTTTGGGATAAGAGCATGAGATAGATAATCAGTTTTTGACAATCGTTTCACAATAAAGACTCTGTATTTTCGGTTCGCAGGGAGAGCTCGAGGTATTTTTCTTTCCAGACCTGGCATTCGCGCCTCGTCTTGGATAACTCGATCTCCATCTCGTGGTAACGCCTGTGAAGATCGGTCTTGTTGCTGTTCAGGTTATGGTTCTGGTGACGCATGGACTGGTAGTGTTTATGAAAGGTAGACCGTGAAGAGTACGTCTTCCCTGGGTTACACGGGCACTCAAGACGTGGTTCAATGGCAACGGAGGACATCCGGTCTGGTATGCATGAGGAGCACAGAGCCAAAGAGCCGTTTCATTTTTTAGTCAAGGAAGCAAAGTTTTTGGAACATTTTTCGCTCCACGGAAAAGAAATATTTTTTTTTTTATCCAAAGATGTCTTTGGATGCGGAGGATCTCCGCAGAGAAGAAAAAATCCAAAGATGTCTCTTGAAAAAAAAATAAGTATATCGTTTTTTTATCCGCGGATGTCTACGGATATCTCCGCAAATGTTTATGAGGATGTCTCATGAAAAAAAAAATATGTTTCTTTTTTTACCCAGAGATGTGTGCGGATGCCGAGGATCTCTGGATGTCCAAAGAGATCCAAAAATGTCCAGGGAGATCCAAAGATGTCCAGGGAGATCCGAGGATGCGGACGATCTCTGGGGACGTCCTGTTCATGTTTGGAAAAAAAAGAAATATATTCTTTTTTTTTTCCTGAAAAAAAAAAACAGGGGAGGACATCTGCAGACGCGTCTGCAG
>RGVZ01000095.1 GCA_010029825.1 bacterium
ACAACGTCGGACTTGATCTCAGGAAGCTCGCCAACCAAAGTCCCGGCCGCGTGCTCATCGAGCATCGTCAATTCGGCGGCGGCCCCGGGATAATCCACGAGCGAATGCATCAGGAACCGGTCAAGCTGGGCTTCCGGCAGAGGAAACACCCCTTCCGATTCAAACGGGTTCTGGGTCGCGAACACAAGAAATGGCCACGGCAACTCGTGCGTTTTCCCGGCAACCGTGACTCGACGCTCCTGCATCGCCTCGAGCAAGGCCGACTGTGTGCGCGGGGAAGCGCGGTTGATCTCATCGGCAAGGATCAGGCCACCGAACACGGGACCTTTCACAAAACGAAATTCACGGACACCAGTCGCGGGATCGATGTTCAGGATCTCCGCGCCAACGATGTCCGAAGGCAACAGGTCGGGTGTGAACTGGACCCGCTTGAACGGCAACTGGACAAGACTGGCCACCGTACGGATCAAGGTCGTCTTGGCAACACCGGGAGCCCCCGTCATCAACAGGTGGCCATTGGCGGCGAGGCAGCAAACCAGCTCGTCGATGAGGGTCTCCTGCCCGAACACGCGCGCGCGCAACTGGTCACGAAGGGAACGCAGGGAATTCGAGGCGTCTTGCATGGACATTTGGCTGTGCGCGGGACTCTGCATGACATTCCTTTCGGCTCGATGATGTTGCCTTTAAGATTGCCAAGGTATCCGGTGACTTGCAATGCCGTTGGGCGACGATCGGGGCTGCGCGTTAAAGACCTCTCTGGAAACGCCGCCCACGCGGCCCACAGGAGGTTCCCATGACAGGCACCAATCCCCGTTCGATGATCAGCTTGGTTTTCTTGATTCCCTTTCAGGGACGCGCGCGAAGTAATTCAGGCGGCGTTGCGCTCGAATACGTCCTGGTCACGACGTTCGCCCTCGCGACCACCCTGGCCGCCATCGGGTACCTGGGAAAAACCCTGAAATCGCGGTTTGAGGAGCTTGAAGCCGCCTCAATCAGGACTCCCTCCGGCGAATCCATCTGGGATCCCTGAAAACCTGAGGTAAAAACCTTACGTGAGAGCCTGAAGGAGAACCTCCATGGCAGCCAACCCGGGACTCCTCGCGACCATGCTCGTCGCGGGGGGCACGTCCATATGGCTGGTGATCGCCGACCGGCAGATGCGCGACGTGGCCGAGGCCTCGCTCAAGCTGCGCCGGGCGCTGCAGACCGACCCCGCGGATACGATGAGGCAACTCTGCCAGCCGGCGGGAATGGCGCTGCAAGTTATCGGTAAAGTCCACCTGCCCCCTCTGAGCGGAGCCAGAACCCTGACGTGCGTCGCATCCGTTTTCCACCGCCGTCGCCCGGGTTCCCCGCCTCCGTTCTGGCAGCCGGCTTCGTGTGAGACGCCTTTCGGTGGATACCTTGAACCCGTGCGTTTCAGGCAGATTCGTGTATGCTGCCAAAGGCGGCTTGGACCCCCGGGAGAGGGCGAAGCCCCCTGCTTGTTCGAATGGCGATTTTTCATGAAGTCGTGAGGTCAGACGTTGTATTTCGCTGTGATGAAAATCACTTTCATGGTTGACGAGGATGAGGCCGGCAAGGGTGGGACTTCTCACAGCGCCCCGGTCAAACAGGAACTCCAGTCCCTGGTCGAGAAACTGCGCGCGAGATTCCGCATCGCGGTGCTTCCGGGGCAGATCGAGGAACCGGGCGAGGCGCCGGTGATCGCCATCGCCAGCCTTGCGTATTCGGAAGAATCGTTGTCGCGACAACTGGATTCCATTTGCGAGTTTTGCGAGTCATCGGGCTTTGGCCGCATCGATACCGAACGCACCCTTCTCGATCACATCGACTCTTTCGGGTCGGACGAGGACGAATACGGTGACGACGCGAGGGAAGACGACGATGACGATGATGATGATGACGACGGAAGCCCGTTCGACCGGTCTCACTGAAGCGAGCGCGACAACTCAGGCTGCGCCGCCGATTTTTCGGCGACCATGTTCCTCAACCTGACCGCCGTCCATTTGTTTGATCGAGACGTCAAGTTCTTGCAGGATTTCCTCGGGAAACCGCGGACGGTGCAACAGGTAGCCCTGCACAAAATCGATGCCCAGATTCTGGCACAGGCGAGCCTCCTCGACCCGCTCGACACCCTCGGCCAGGACTTTTGCCCCGACCATGCGCGCGGCCGCGATCAGGGATGTCAGGAACGTCTGCCTCGCCGGGTCGCGGTCGATGCCATCGATCAGGGAACGGTCAAACTTGACGATGTCGGGCCGCATCTTGACGATGCGGTCCATACCGCCAAAGCCTTTGCCGAAATCATCCGCCGCGATCTCGATTTCCATCCCGCGCAACGCGTCGCAGACTTCACTGAGTTTCGCGTAATTGCCGATGTCCTCTGACTCCGAGACCTCAAAGACAATGCCCTTGCGCCCACCCGTCAGTTCCTTGATGGCCTCGACCTGATAAAGGTTGCGCGGCAGGATGTTAACCATCAAGGCGCCGGGCAGGCCTTTGCTGCCCCTGATGGCGCGCGACAGGCACGCCTGGTCCAACTCCAGTGCCAGGTGATTCTCGTGGGCGAGAGCGAACAGGACATCCGGTTTCAAAATCTTCGAGTCAAAATATCCGACCAGGTCCGTAAAGATCTTCTGGTCAAAAGTCGCCTGGCGCACGCGGATCAGGGACTCGAATCCCACGATCAGATCCCGGTAGAGCGTGAGTCCCGACTGCGTCGAGGACGAGACGTTCTTTTTACCCATGATGTCAAGATTCATACCTTGCAACTGGAACACGGCCTGGTACGACGGGGCGATCAATTCATCCGATTTGATCAAGGTCATGATGAGTTCGCGCTGGCGCTCGCGCACACGTGCGATCTGGCTTCGCGACAGGTCCAGGGCCGACTCAACCAGTTGCGCGATCTGGTCATGGCTGTCGACCGCCGGATTGTAAACGCATGTCGCGTATCCCGTCCCGATCTCGGGGATCAGGGTCAGGAATGACGGCAGCGAGCTCCCGGGATCACCGACACCCCGCCACAACCGACCGAGAAGGCGACTCGTCACACGCTCTCCAAGACGCTCCAGCGCGCCGGGGGCCGGCACGGGATCGCGGCCGCGCGCGGATTGAAGGATGACGTAAAAGATCAGCGAATCGTCCTTGCGCTGGCAAAGAGCATCCTCGGCCCGGAAACTTCCCGGCTCGCCCCACATCGAGAGCAGCGTCTTGCGGAATTCCGTGACGACATGGTCAAAGGCGTCGCTGCCAAAACGCGTCGCCAGTTTACGCAGCTTCGAGGCGTTGATGCACAAAACGCTCAAAACCGATTCCTTGCGTAACATCGCGCGCATTGCTGCCATGTCCATGTCACCGATGTGACTGCGCACGCGCCGCGGCACTTCCGGCGCCAGGATCCCGAGCGCGCGCAAGCGCAGGATCACGCCTTCGACCCCGTCCACGCGGGGAACGAATTCAAGGCCGCGGTAATTTTTCCCCGGGACGCTATCCGGAATGTTGCCGAAAACAATCACGCGCATCCGGTGGTTGATGCCGTTCAGCAAGTCCATCCACAGGCCCGCGGGGGCGCCGGCAAGGGCAGGAGGAACCGGAGACTCGACGACGATGGCGTCGGCCTCGGTGACGGCAAGGCGAGACATCGCGTCCGTGGCGTCCGAATCGATCCACTCGACGGCCGCCGCGAATGCCTCCAGCGCCTGCCGGAAATCTCCGGCCACGTTGGCAGGCATCATGACGACGACCTTGCGCGAATGGATCGTTCCTGACTGAGACAAAACGCGACTCCCGCGATTTGGCAAAAAAACCGACAACGAATCATCGGCTTTCGCCCCCCTCGCCTTGACCGCGCGCCTTTCGCCTGGGGGCGATCGAATCCATGGAGCCTTTTCCTGGAAGTTTTGGTAAAGTCTCAATTGCCGGTTTTTGTTGGGTTTATTGATGGTTTTTCGGACACCGCGAATTCATCCACAGCTTCTGTGGATAACCCTGGTTTTGCCCCCCGCTGGCCCCGACAAGACGGTCATTGTTTCGATTTGAGTAATTTTTGTTCAGAATGGGACTCACGATGACGCTGACGAATCTTTGGCTGGAAATGTGCCGGGAAAAATGCAGATCCAACCCGCGGACCATTGTCCTGCCGGAGTCGACTGACGCGCGCACGATCGAGGCGGCAGCCCGCCTCGCCATGGAAAAGGCCGCCTCGCGGATAATTCTGGTCGGCCAGCGCGATGAAACGATGAACCTCGCGCGGTCCCATCTTGGCACAGAACTTTGCCGCGCCCTTGAGTCGGACGCGACGTGGACCGGGGATGATGCCGGCGGCAGCGAAGCCCTCGCGCAACTGACCCGTGGCATCGTCAGCGACCGCGCGTCGCGCCGCGGCAAGGTCATGGACGAGGAATCACTCACGCGCCTTTCCACGGACGCGCTGTGGCAGGCCGGTGCCATGCTCAGCTCGGGACGGGCCGACTGCGCCCTGGCTGGTGCCGTCGCGACAACGGCCGATGTCATCCGCGCCGCGCTCGCCACCACCGGCGTCGCGCCCGGCCTCAAAACGATCAGTGGCAGCTTCATCATGGAACGCCCCGCCTCCGCCTTGATACCGCCCGCCGCGTGGCTGTATGCCGACTCGGGCGTCGTCATCGATCCCGACGTCGATCAACTCGTCGATATCGCGGCCGCCTCGGTCAAGACCTGGACGGACCTCGTACCCTCATGCGGATTTGACGCGTCGGGAAATCGTCCCGTCGTGGCCTTCCTGTCCTTCTCGACAAAGGGGTCCGCGCGCCATCCAGCCGCCGAGAAAATGGCTGCCGCCGCGCGACTTTTCGCCGCGCGTCACCCGGAAATCGCGACAGACGGCGAACTGCAATTCGACGCCGCCATCGATACCGCCATCGCCGCGCGCAAGTGCCCGTCGTCACCCGTGGCCGGGCGCGCCAACATCTTCATCTTTCCGGATCTCGGCGCCGGCAACATCGCCTACAAGATCACCCAGCGCGTCGCCGGGTTCCACGCCTACGGACCGATCCTGCAGGGACTCGCGAAACCGTATTCGGACCTGTCGCGCGGATCGACCCCGCATGACATCTTCATGTCCATGCTCGTCAATCTGTTGCGCGCCTGATTCAAACTCCCATATCATGTCGAGATCAGCCATTTCGTAATCGTTACCGGTTCCATGGCCAAGGTCATCGACAAGGGAGTGTCACATGATCATCCAGGCTCGTCGCCGGCTTTGCCGCGTCGCATCATTCACCATCGCTGCCATCACCCTGGCCACCGCAGGTTGCGGCCAACCCGGGACGCAGCGATTCTTCCTGACCCCGCCGGAAATCCAGCCAACCCCGGCTGGCCCCCGCGCCGCGGCTCCGCGTTACGTGCGGGTCAGCCGCGACCTGATCACACCGGGGTTCATCGCCGCGACGGGTTTTGAGCAAGATCACGTCACAGGCGAGACGCACGCTTTCGGCTGGATCAATTCCACCAGCCTCGACTTCGTCCAGAACGAAGTCCTTTCTTCCTCCGCGCCATCTGAATCGCGCGCCGGCCTGCAGTTCCTCGACGAGGACGCGCTCCGCGGCGTCGCCGTCGACCCGGACACGATGATGACCAGGGAACCCGTCCTGGCAAAGTCAACCGGGGCCTATCCGGGCTCAAATGAATCCCGTGACTATCATGACTACGAGGAACTCACCGCTGAACTCGAGGCCCTCGCCGCGGGGAGTCCAGCCCTCGCGCGCCTTGAGAACGCCGGCCCCAGCGTTGCCTCGCGCAACCTCTGGTACATGAAGGCTGGCGCCCGCCTTGACGCCGCGAACGGCGGCCCCCGCACGCTCCTGATCGCGAACATGCACGGTGACGAGACCGCGGGACGCGAACTCATGATCTACCTGCTGCGCGACCTGCTCGGCGGATACAATCGTGACGAACGCATCACCCGCATCATGAATGGATCGCAAGTTTTCGTCATGCCCAGCATGAACCCGGACGGGTTCGAGGACCGCCAACGCTGGAACGGCGACTACAAAGACCTGAACCGCAGCTTCCCTGACTTCACCGACGACCCGAACGACACCATCAACGGACGTCCGCCCGAAGTCGCCGCCGTGATGAAACTCCACGACCGTTACGCCTTCGCCAACTCGCTCAACTTCCACGGCGGGACCGTGTGCTTTAACATGCCGTGGGACACCAAACCCAACCGGCAGTCCTCGGAAAAATTCGGCGACGACGCCTACATGAACTCGCTGGCCCGCGCCTACACGTCCAGCAACCGGACCATGCGCGACAACCACGGTGGCACATTCGACCACGGGGTCACTCACGGATACGAATGGTACGAAGTCGACGGCGGCATGCAGGACTGGTCCATCCACTACCGCGACACCACGCATGCGACGATTGAACTGTCCTACGCAAAGACCGTCAGCGCGGGCAACCTTGAGACCGTGTGGCGCGAGAATCGCGAGGCGATTCTTGACTTCCTCGATCGCAGCACCTTTGGCGTCCATCTCAATGTCGTGGACGACGCCTCGGGCGCCACGCTGGCGTCGAGGGTCGAGGTAACGACCTCAAACGCCCCGCGCGCCACCGGATTCCGCTCGGGACTAGTGCACCGGATGACTCCCGCCGGCACCTGGCAAGTTACCGTCCGCGCCGCGGGCTATGTTCCCGTGACCCTGCAAGTGACCGCCAGCAGCTTCAACGGGTCCCTTCAGACGGTGCGCCTCGCGCGCGCTTCCTGAGGCCAGGCGCGCCGCGATCACCGGATCCTCCTGCTCAACAAAAGTCTTGAGGCAGGTGATCCGCGGCATCGCCTTGTAAAGGAAACGCTCATAGATCCATTTCCGTGATGGATCCTTCTTGCAATCACGGCGCAGGCTCTCGGCCATGCAAACGAGGGCCTTCATCTCGCAGATGCGCTCCGCGTTGAGCAACGCCGGCCCGAAATTCTCCTGACGCTGAAGTTCCCTGCCCAGGAGCTTGATCGACTTCAGAAGATCCATCCCACCCGCCTCGCGGCGACTCGACCGGAACGCCTCGGCGACGACTTGCTTGATCGTCGTCAGGACAGACCCGTAGTACATCTGCCGGCACCTGGCCAATTTGCGGTCCAACGGATCGCGGTCCGACATCGCCATCACCTGGTTGCCCAGGGCCTTCTCGAACAGCGCGCGCGGCCTGTTGATGGCGTGCTTGATCGTGTCCTTCAGGCACATGAGCGCCTGGATCTGTGATGTCCCCTCGTACACCGGCAGGATCATCGCCTCGCGCAACCACCATTCGGCGCGGTACTCGGTCGTAAAACCGTATCCGCCAAAAATCTGCATGCAACTGCGCGCGTGCAGGAAAGCGTTCTCAGCGACCCAGTATTTGAGCAGCGGCGTCCACTTGCGGACCCGGCGCCGGTAACGGCCGAGCTTCGCCTCGACCGCCGATTTCTCCGCGGCCGGCAGGCCAGGATTGCGCAACAAATATTCCTCGCCAAGATGCACCATTCCATGGGCAAAACACGCCGACAGCGCGAAGCTCCGCGCCGCCCGCAACTCAACCTCCATGTCCAGCAACTTCTCGGCGATCAGTTCATGGCGCGCGATGGGCTTGCCCCACGCGTGGCGCTGGTTCGCGTAGTCCTGCGCCATCCGCAGGGTCGCCTCCATGAGTCCAACACCCTGCACCCCGACTCCGATGCGCGCCTCGTTCATGAGCTGCAACATCGCGTGAAAACCCTTGCCGTTCTCGCCAAGCAACCACGCCTTGGCCCCGTCAAACTTCAACTCGCAAGTCGCCGATGCCTTGAGACCCAGTTTGTGCTCGATCCTGGTCACGTGGACATTGCGCTTGCCGTCTTCTTCTTTCAGGCACATGAACAGGCTGAGCTTGTCGAGGCCCACGGCACCTTTGGCGTTTTTCGCCAGGACCAGAATGACTTCCGAGTTGCCGTTGCTGATGAATCGTTTGGTGCCCGTGATCTTCCAGGTCCCGTCTGGCTGCGGCTCGGCCCAAGTCGTCATCTGTCCAAGGTCGGATCCGGCGTCAGGCTCCGTCAGGGCCATCGCGCCAGACCATTCGCCAGTCGCAAGTTTCGGGATCGCCATCTGTTTCTCCCGGTCGCCCCCGAATCGCTCGATCACGTGCGCGATCGGTCCCCACCAGCACGTGTTGAGCGCGGTGCTGGGACAAGCGCGGAAAAGAATCTCGTTCGCGGCGAGCTCAACGAACATCGGCGCGCCGCTGCCCCCGAATTCCGGACTCGCGCCGACTCCGGGAACACCAATTTGGATCAACGTCTCGATGTTGCGGCGCAGGGTTTCCGGGACCACAACATTGCCCGCGGCATCGAGGTCAATTCCGTCTTCCTCGACCTTGCGCGCGTTTGGCGCGATCGCGCTGCCGCAGACCTCGCCAAATGACCCCAAAACATCACGCCACAGGGCCGCGTATTCTTTGGCCGACGAGACGCCCGTCGCTTCGCGCGCCTCGGGGGACACCCACTTCCATGCGTCTTCAAAACTGAACTTGTTGTCGAAGTGCCACAGGAAATCTTCGTTGTCCGAGAAAAAATTGACTTTCTTCTGCATGACGGGCTGCTCCCCAACGCCTGATGTGTCATAATTTCGGAAACGCCTAACATAACCCGAAAGTTCTGGTCCGGAAAGCACTCGATGAAACGATGCGCGCGCACAGTTTTCATGGCCGCCGCGATTGCCGCGGTGACGCTGCCAGCCCTCGCGGCGCGACGCCGGGCCGCGCCTCCTCATCCTGAAAAAGGCCAGGCCATTGAAAACCGCGAATCCACCCGCGACGTCAACCTGCGCGAATCTTGCCGCAAGGCCGCCTCTGGCTTTTACCTGAGTGCCTGGGACCAGATGAACCAGACGGAGCTTTTGCTCAAGGGGATCCAATCCAAGAAAAAAGCCCTGGAGGCCAACCTTGCCCTGGAAAACAAGGCCCTCGAGGCCTTGCGCGGGAAAGTGGCGGCTTCGAACTATGACCTTCAACTCGCCCAGCAAATCGACACCAAGACGGGTCTGGTCCGGACGCTGGAAAACCAGGACACCGAGATGAAATCCGTTCTGGCGAAGGCCAGGGATGACGCCGCGGCGGCCCGAAAGGCCGAGCAAGCCAGCCGCGACCAGGTCTCTGCCGTCTTCGACCTCGTTCGCGTCACCGGCAAAAAAAAGCAGGCGGAAGGGACCCGCCCGCTCCGCCTGGACTTCAAATCAAGTTGTCCGCAGTACCGTTACCTTTGCCCGCTGCCCCGCGACCACGCGATCCGTCTGCGGGAGTTTGCCGAGCATGACCCGGCGCTGGCCGAGACACTGCTGACCTGCGCGCGTTACGCTGAACAGAGCATCCAGAACCGCGAGTGACCTCAGCGCCCCTCGAGCTCGAGGATCGTCAAATCACGCGCCGCGCTCATGCGCAGGATCGCCGCGATCTTGTCCTTGTTCGCGATCGCGGACCCCTCGACGGCCGAGATCAGCGATTCCGTCAACAAGTCTTGCTTCATATAAGTGATGCACGCCTTGTAACGCCCCTTCGGCGGAATCCTCTCGAGCCATCCCAGACCTTCCCGGTAGACGATGTAACTCGCGATGAATGCCGCCAAAACGGCGACCCTGTGCGGCGCCGGCAGTTTGTCGAGGATCCGCTCCCGGTACTTCTCACGCAAGACCGGCGGGCAGTGCTTGAGGACCAGTGCCTGGAAGAACGGATCGGACAGCACTTCCTTCTCGCGCGCCGTGATCTCGTCCAGCAACGCGTCGGTGACGACGTTGATCTCGCGCGAAATGTCCATCGACAACTCGACGAGGGTCCGCGTGTTGCCAGGCCTCGCGTACTCGCGGAACAACAACTTGGCCTCGAGATCCGCCTTCTGGCGCAGGATGTCGATGACTTGATGGACGTAGGTTTCCTTGATCGCGAGGAACTCGTCCTGGCTCAGCACCAGCGACGCGATGATCTCGAAGGAAGAACAGATCACGCCACACTTGTTCGCCGTCGAGTCCTTGACGATGACGACACCGGCTTCTTGCAGTAACTTGCGCGCCGGCCCGGTAAAGAAAATATTGGCGCCTTCGACAATCGCCTTCATGGTCGGCTTGCCGTCGGCCCCGAGCATCCCCGTCCAGTTCTTGTCGTTGACCGTGTAAGGGCGTCCACCCGCGGGGATGAAGATGTCGGCGCTCACGGTCGCGTACAACTCGTTGCGACGACGGACATTCTCCGGCGTATCCGCCTTGATGACGAAAGCGCCCTTGCCGGTCAGCAACTTTGCCGAGAACTCCGGAATCGCCAGCCCGACCTTGAAAAGGCGCAGCAGTTCCTTCCAGTTCAACCCGTCCGGATCAAATGCCGCGCCAAACCCGTCGGCGATCGCGACCACGCGCGCGTTCTCGCCGTACTCGCGGTGCAGGATCTTGAGCTCATTGCCGGCGACGTCCCCGTCCGGCCCGCCCGTGATCTTGACCGTGAATTTCTGCTTGCGCGGGTCGATGCCCACGAATTTCAGCGCGTTTTCCACGAAGACGTTCACGCCTTCCGAGGTCACGCCGTATTCCTTGTGGTTGATCCCCGCGCCGGGTTTCGACGACATGAAAGCCGCCGCGTACGGGTAACCGCGCCGCCCGGCCTGTTCCGGGATCCACTCGATCAGGTCGTTGGTGATGTTCTCGTCCGGGCCCAGGTAAATGATCTCGTCCTTGTCGTAGTACGAGACCTGCTGCGCCGCGCTGGCCTCGTGCGACTCGTCCGTCGTCACCAGCAAGTCCAGAAGCGCGTTGACCGCGCCGCGCACAGCCTGCTGGCGATGCGAACCCGGCTTCAGCAACAAGACCGCCTTCGACCCGCCCTCGGGAATATCCTTGTTTTTCAGCTGCTGGGCATGACTCAGTCCGTAGACTTCGTCGAACAACCCGGCCAGGGAATAGTCGTGCTCCGTGGTGTTGCGCGGCATGACGACGCGCAGGCCACCGCGCGCGATGTCCTTCCACCGCACGTGGAAGAACCGGTAAGCGTGCCCGATGATGAAAAAGATCCCGAACGGTTTTTCCGGGTAGAACTTCGGGTCCAGCACATCCGGCGACAACCGGAACGCGAGTCCCGTCTTGGTCGGCATGAAATAGTTTGTCTTGAGCGTCGCGCCGATGAACTTCAGCGCCTCCTGGAAGATCGTGCGTTCGACCTCGTCCAGAAGGTCAGCGACCTTCTTCGCCAGCGCCGCGCGCGCCGCCTCGTACAATTTCCCCCGGGAATCCGCCAACGCCGTGGCGCCCTGCATCGGATCAAACCGCAACCGGAACAGGTCGACCAGCCCGACGGTGATCTCGGGGTATTTGAACAAAGTCTCGCGGATCTTGTACTGCGAGTAGTACCACGCGTTTTGCTTGCCCAGCATCACATGCACAAAACACGCGATCCCGCGAATCAAGTTCACGCCGTTGATCGAGACATTGAACGGCTGCTGCATCATCGACGAGTATTCGTCCGCGTCGACCCAGCCCAGGGTCCGCAGCGCCTTGTTGAACTTGATGAGCGGCACCGACATCGAGTCGATCTGGGTGCCATTGACGGGGTTAATGATGAAGTGGATGACCGTGATCGGCTCGTCGTAGCCCTGGTCGAACTTCACGACGAAAGAGCGCACCATCTGGAACTCATAACGCTGCATCAGCAGGAAAATCTGTTCCATCGTCTCTGGCACGTTGACGTTTTTCATGCCGAGCGTGATGCGTCCCGACGTCGCGTCGGGTGACATCTGGATGAAGGTGTGAGCCCCCTCATGCGTCCTCATGTGACGCACCATGCGGTAAGTCAGCTGCAAACGGGCGGGTGTCGCGTACATGACGAAGTCATTGTCGAGATGCTTCACGTAATCATCGATATCTTCTTCTTCCCGCGGGAATTCGGCCAGCATGTCGCGCCTCGCGACGGCAACCTTGTCGGCCGCCTTCTGCGCGTCCATGTCGACCGGCACAAATCCACTCGAGAAGAACGACGACAGGCACAGCAACCGGTCGTGCGAGAAATAGATCGATCCCATCTTCACCGGGTTTTGCGTCAGCCGGCGCGCCAGGTCAAACAACGTGTCGGTCTCGCTGCCCGGTCCGATATAAGTCACCTTGGTCCGGTCGCGGTCCCACAGTTCAAGGGTTTGTTTCGTCTCAAAGATGTGGCCCGAGATGATCCCCGACAAGTGGCGGACTTTCTCCGCGCGCGGCGTCGTCTGGTAGTAGATGCTGGGCATGTTGCTGAAAAACCAGGGCGTCAGGATCGCGATACTCTGGTCGAGTCCGCTGCGCACGGTGTCGGCGACTTCGCTGACATAGCTTTGCAGCTCGTCACCGGTCTTCACCTGCTCGTATTCGTTGCCACTGTGCGGCGATCCGTAACCTTCGTCCAGGTCCGCGTGGCCCGCCATCATGGAATTGTCCGTTGCGTCATCAACTACGTCATTCATTGCGTCTTGGCCGTGATTCCCATGACTGTCTTGCATGATCATTTCCTGTATGACCGGTTCCCGTCACATTTTTTTGTCTCGCCCGCTGGCGAGGTCGCTCCACTTTCGTTCCAGTCCCGCGAACGTCCCAAGTCCCAGATCCAGACTCTTGTCATCCGTCCCGCCCGCGCTTCCGTTCTTCTGACCGATCGCGTCCAGAAGATCGTCCGCCGGCACACGCCGCCGCGCGGTGAAGTGCTCGTAGAATCTCCGCAACACGAGGTCCGATTCCGCGCCGCGGAAACAATCCGGCAACCGGTCCAAACCCTCGATCGCGATCTCCATGAGGCGCGCGCTCGTCGCGGCCAGTTCCAAGTTCTTAAACCCTTCCGGGACTTTATGCAAAAGCAACTCTAGGCCGCCCCCGGCAGGCTCCGCGACCAGCGGTTCCAGCAAGGCCAGGGCCTCGTCCCGTGCCCGCGGGTCGTAGATGAGCCCCGTCCAGAAAGCCGCCGGCGCCGCCATCCACGGAGTCGCCTGGCAGTCCACCGACCGCAGTTCCAGGAACCCCCGCGGGCGCACTTCGGGGAACAGCAGTGACAAATGCGTCTCAAACGCCGCCATGTCGGGGCTGACGCCCATCCACGGCGACGCCATCCACTGATCCCAGGTCAACCCGTTGTCCGGCACGGCAAAACCCGCCGCCGCGACAAAGACGACCTTGGCGTTTCGGACAAATTCCCAATAATATTCGACACATGAATCTTGGTCGAGGCGCTTCAAAATCCGCCCAGGATCGCGCGCCCCGGTCCGCGTTGGGTCAAGATTCAGCCAAACTCGCGACCGGAATCCCTTGTCCCCGGTCACTCTCCGGTCCACCACCGGCGAGTTCGCGAAGGTCGCCCCGGCGAATGGCGCCAACATGAGGCTCAGCGCGTAGCGCCGCGCCATCTCGTCCCCGGACGCCCCGAAATCGAGGTTCACTTGAACGGTGCACGTCTGGCGCATCATGCGCGGGCCATACGGCCCGATGCGCGAAAAGAACTTGTTCATCGCCTCGTAACGAGGCTTGCTCATTTGCAGGCCGATCTCGTCCGGCGTGTACCAGGGGTTGATCCCCGTCGCGACCAGCTCGATGCCAAACCCGCGCAAGTGACGCTTCACCTTGTCGTCGATGAGGCGCATCCGTTCGATGGCTTCCGAAAGGCACGGAAACGGGGCCGACGAGAACTCGATCTGTCCCCCGGGCTCGAACGTGACCCAGTCGGGCATCGCCGTCTGGTTCGGGATGGCGATTTTCATCAGTTTCTGTTGGCTGGATTTGTCGCGCGCGTTTTTCCCGGCCTCCGCGAACTCGGCGCGCCAGCCCTCGCGTTCAATCAGCGGCATCAACGCGGCCGCCAGGGAGTCCTCGCCGTGCAACGCCACGCGTCCGGGAATCCCCGTCCGCGACTCGCCGGGACGCACCGGCCACGATTCCATCTCGAGGCCCACCTCACCTGGCCACAGGCCAAAGCGCTCGTCGTACCGCGGGGGACGCAGGCGAAAGATTTTTTCCGCCAGGTACTCACGGCACCGGTCCGCCATGGTGGACGCGTTGCTGCTGCTCGATTTGGGGGGAGGCGTGGGGCTCACTTGCGCTTTCAGTTGCTCGCCGCTTCGACGTTGATCGCCAGCTCGGTTATACCGCTTTTGCGAACAACATCAATGACTTTCACCACTGTGCCGTGGGGCGTCGCCTTGTCCGCCGAGATCAACGCCTGCAGGTTCGTTCCGGCCGGCTGGCTGGCCTTGAACGCCGTGATCTTCTCGCCCAGGGTCTCGACCTCGACGGGCTGGCCGTCAAGATACACTTTCGATTCCTTGTCGATCACGAACGCGAGGTTGCGCGTCTGGATCGTCTGGCCGGTGTCGGCCTTGGGCAACTGGATGTTGATCGACTGGTTGACGATG
>RGVZ01000096.1 GCA_010029825.1 bacterium
AGCGCCAGTAACTGGCCGCCTGACTCTTGAGTGTGGTCAGCGTGCGGTACGTGGCGTTCTTGGTGTCGATCAGCCGCTTTGACGCTGTGACCAGATCCGTTGCCGCGTGGAACGTATCAGCGGCCTGCTTTGTCTGGGCGTCGGACAGCTTGCGCTGCGTGCCTAACCACGAGAACGAGAGCTTGACCGCGCCCATCGTCTGGCGCAGGTCGCTAGCTGCTTGCTGGACCGTTCCTGTTTCTGTTGTTGTTGTTTCTGCTGTAGACATTCAGTCCTCCTCTTGTTCGTCGTCATCTTCCGTGTCGTCTTCGTTGCGCAGGCATTCCTGCAAATTAAATTCTTCGACAAGTGTCGCGGGCAGGACGTCTAGCTCTTGCTGTGTCGTTGGTAACTCCCAGCTCAGTTCAAGCCCGCGGTCGTATACGCCGCAAAAGCCAACACCCGGTTCGTAAAACAAGGCGTCCACAAGAAACCCGCATTTAAACCGCAGGTGGTCGTAGAACGCGATTGGCGGGGCCCACGCGGTTTCAAACCGCAATGTGACGCTGGTGGCGTTTGCCGGCAAGTTGATGCGCGGGCTGTCTTTGTCGCGACCAATGTCCCATTTTGTGCCCCAATGCTGCACTTGCCAGTCGTACCAGTTCTTGGAACCAAATCGTTCCAAGTTTTGCTGTTCTTGGATTTCCAGCGCGGCTTGTTCTGGCGTACCTCGACCAAGGCTACCGGCTACTGTTTCTTTTAATTCAATCGGGCACGGCAAGAATGCGCTCATCAGTTTGCCGCTATTCCACGCACGCACAAGCTTATGCAAATCTTTTGGTAGCGTGTGCGTAAACGTTGCTTTGTTCATACACCAGTTCGGCATAGCGTCTCCCGCCGACAACCCGCAGCTGCGGGGCTGTTACGCCCCGCAGCCGCAGTGTTGCCAACAAACTTAGTTCTTTGCGGGAGCCGCCACGCGGCGGCGACCGGTCGGCTGCACAGCCGGCTTACCAACACGGGTATAAATACCGCGCGTGTCCGCCGACAGGCACCGGCCTTCGGCCCACTGACGCAGACGCTCGATCTGCTCCGCCGACGTCACCGAAATCGGTACAACGTTCTGCGCAGCGTCTACGAGCGGGATATCCAGCAACGCCGCCAGACGGCAGCAGCTCTTGATCTCGGCGCCGGTCCAGTTGGTGTCGTCCGGCTTTTCCTGCCGCTCATCCAACCCGAACTGCTTGAGATAGATATCCCAGATCGCGGCGCGCTGTTCAGCGGCCGGCAGATCCACGAAGAAAATACCGTCGAAGCGCTCGGCGCGAGCAAACGGTGCGGGCAGCTGGCTCGCGTCGTTGCAGGTGCCGATGAAGAACACGTCCGACGTGTGATCGTTCAACCAAGTAAGAAGCGTGCCGAACAGTCGCGCCGAGACACCGGAGTCGGTCTGGCCGGAGCTTCCAACGCCGGCAAGGCCCTTCTCGATCTCGTCGACAAACAGCACGCAGGGCGCCATGGCATCAACCTGCTTGAGGGCCCGCCGCATGTTCCCTTCGGACTCACCGACGAACTTGCCCATGAGCGAACCAAAATCAAGCATCACGGTCGGACGGCCGACCTCGTTGCCAAGCGCTTTGGCAAACTGCGACTTGCCGCAGCCCGGAGGCGACAGCAGAAGTACACCTTTGGGGCGCCGGTCAACGTTTGTCTCGCCCTGACGACGCATGGCGCGCAGGCAGAAAGACTTCAGGTTTTCCAGACCGCCAAGGTTTTCAAAGTTCGCGTCGCCACGATACAGCGTCATCGTGCCGCTCTTTTCGAGCGTCTGGGCCTTGATGCCCCAGATCGTATCCGGCGACAGCTTGTTGTTACGCACCAGCGACAGCGCGTAAGCGTTCTCGGCCTCCTGCCGGGTCAGACCGCGCGAAGCGTCGACCACGGCGGCAACCTCCTGCTCCGTCGGCTTCGCAAACGCGCAGCCCTCGGGAAACAGGTCGTTGCAGACGACCTTCAGCTGCTCGATATCCGGCAGCTCGTGATGCACCACGGTGAACAGCTTTTCAACCTCGGGCTGAAGCTGAAGCACTGGCGCCACGATAATGATATGTTTACCCTCGCCCTTGCCCTGCACGACGCGGTTGGCAAGAGCCTGCAGCACCTCCGGGTTCCCAAGGAACCGGTGGAAGTTCTTCAGCACCATCAGCATTGGCTGCTTGGGCTGCGGCTGGTCGAGGAAGCGCAGAGCCTGCATCGGGCCGGGAGCGGGCGCAACACCCGAATACAGCTGGCGGTCGATGTCCCACACATCAAAACCCCATTCCTTTTCCTCGGTTACGCGGCGAATCGACGCAATCGCGTCGTCGCACTCCTGCGATTCAATCCAGATGCCGGAGAAGCCGGCGCACACTAGCTCCTTGATCTCTTTTTCGAGGGACATGCTTTTCCTTTGGTTGGTTAGTTGCTTTCCGCAATCTGCTCGTCGTTGCTGGCGGTGTAGTATTCGCCAGTCAGTTGCTCGTCAACCTTGGCGCCCAGCGCCTGCTCCAGTGCTCGGGTCGCGTCCTGACACGAGCTGCCGCTAAAGCCGCTGGTCTCGATCTTCGTGCCGCCTTTCGGGTCAACAACAATGTGGATCGTCTTTGACATGTTTAGAATCCTCCCGTCAGGCTGAGTTTGATGGAACCGTCCGGCAGCATTTCCTCGAACACCGAGTAGCCGCCCTTCTGAGCTTCGTAGATCGCCTTTTCAACCGTGTACGCCTGCAGGAACTTGTCCAGCTCTTCCTGCTTGCCCCACGCGCCGTTGTAGTTGTCGTACGCCGCCGCGCCGGTCTCCGTGTTGAAGACGGCCGGATACTGCCAGCCCGGGAGATTCACCGCAAGACCGTCGGCGCTCTGGCCGGCGAACAGCACGTGGTGGCCCGACTTCGGGGCCTCAAGCCCCAGTCGGCGGCACGCCGCCTCGACAGCGGCCGCATCTTTCACTTCCGTCTTGATCTGAACGATGTGAGACATTGTTAGCCTCGTTTGCCCTTTCGTTTTGTGTAGTTACCTATTGCGCACACAATTGTGCTTTCAAATATTTCGGGCGTGATGTAATCGGTGCCCGCAAAGTGCTCAAGTACTGCAACCGCTGTTTTGCGGTCATAAAAGTATTTAAACTGCTGCGGCCCGCGCGGCGTATCTAGGTGATACTCCGTGACGTCGTGCAACGTAACGACTTCAGGAATAGCAATAACGTCGCTGTATTTTGTTCGCAGCGCGTTTAGCTCATCGAGCGCGGACAGAATTTTTTCGCGATCGGCAGCAAGCTGCCCTGTCTGGTCGTCAGCGTACGGCGTCATCGATACGCTACAACCTCGGCGCGTGTCTCTACCCAAACATGCGCTCCGCAAGCGAGCGGCGCGTCAGGCGAGTAGACAACTCGCGACTCGCCGCGGACGTCTACGTCTTTTGCGGCATACGTTTTATTGCGCCACTTGATCGTCAGCGGCGGAACGCGCACGTTTTGCGCTTTGTTACTACGAATGATGTGCTGGTTTACGTGGATACGTTTAATTGTGCCAGCAGGCATTGTCATTTCATCAGCGTCTCCCGGGAAACGAAGCGGGATACGCGGTTCAAGCAGACAGACCTCGTCCGTCGCCATTGGGTGATCCTTTCGCTGCGAGCGCAGCTGTCCGTAAAGATATCCACCCGCGTTGGCACTAGCCGTCCGTGACTAGTGCCAGCAGCGGGTAGAACCGGGGCTCAGCGGCCCATCATGGCGCCGAGCTGCTTGTGCGCCGCAAGAATCTCGCCGGCCGTCTCGTAGCTGTCGCCACAAGCAGCGAGGAAATCAGACGCGGCCTTAAGCTGCGCCATCGGCAACGTACCCGAACCGGTCGGGCCGGCTGCCGGCCGCTTGGCCGTCGAGCGCGGCGGTTCAACCGGCTTCTTCTTTCCCATCGCAGCCACACGGCTGCGCTCTTCGCCAGCCGGCGCGCCGCGCTTACCCGGCGCCGCGCCAGCCTTTTTCAACAGCTGGCTGACCTGCGCCGGGCTCACCGTCACACGCTTCTTGGCGAGCGCTGCCACGATGTCAACACCGCGCAGCGAGTCGCCAGACTCTTGCCGACGCGCGATCTCATCACGGATGTGATCGGCGCCGCTCTTCTTCTCGGCCATATCCTTCACCTTCCTTTTTGTGGTCTTCGTCGCGTTTGGCGACTCGACCGGGTCGTCTTCGTCGGCCTCCGCCGTGGAGTCGACATCTTCGGCAGAAACCTCGTCGCCTTCTTCTGGCTCGTACTCGGTTTCGTCTTCATCGTCGTCGGGTTCTTCGTCCGCTAGCGTTGCCGCTGTTTCGCGGATATCCTCATCGCTCTCGTCGTCATACTCAGCCGCCGCTTCAGCGTAGGCTTCTGAGTCGTCTTCGATTTCGTTGATATCGGCGCCTGCCGCATCCGCTTCAAGTTCTGCGTCAACGTCATCGTCATCGTCGTATTCGTCGGTCCGCATCCGTGTGGCCCCTTTTTCTTTTTTGTCGTCCTTTTTTTCTTTTCCTGCCGTGCTGCTCGCGCCGGGCAATGGGCGGCCCCAAAGATTTGCCGGGCTCACGAAATTTTCAGCCTTGGCCATAAACCGTCTCCTTAAGCAGCCGCCGCCGAAACACTCGGCGCAATTGGCGGCTAAATGAAAAATACACCCGCAAAAACAAAAAGCAACTACACGACAAAAAAGCCGTTATTTGCTTATTTTGTATTTAGGCGGCACGTTTCCGGCGCTGTCTCTCAACAGCCCGTCGTTCAGCTCTGGCCACTTCTCGTGGGAGTGGATTGCGCCAAGAATATTCCAAGCCGCGTGGCCGAGATGGTCTTCCGAGCGATCGCCGTTTAGGAAGTTGTAGATGTGCGCGATCGCATGATTCAGCAGATCCGACACGGGCATGCCGTTCTCCCAGTTGTACGGGCCGAACTTTTTGGCGCCCTCGTCGTACGTTCGAGCCAACGCGCGCAATCCAATCGGAGAGATCAGATCGTAGCGTACCGCGTTGCAATCCGCGCTGCGAACAGCGCCGGTGTCGTATTCATGTCTCTCCTCGCCCATGATTGCCCTTTGTGGGTTTGAACGCAAAATAAAATCGCGGGTCGTCATTGAACACCACGGTACCGGCGACGGCGTCCGCTTTTCGAATCACATGCACGTATGGCGGGTCGAAGTGCGAGACTTCAAACTCGTCCATCAGTTGCTCGCTGTTCCAGACACGTTCGCCGGATTGGTTCTCAATCGCGGCGCGCACGTCGTCGAGACCCCGTACAGCAATCTGATCTTGGACCACACGCATAAGCGTTTGCCGAGTGCTATCAAGCTCAAAATTTGCCGCGAGTCGTTCAACCTTGTTGGTCATTGTCTGTTTCGTTTGTTGCAATATTAGCCAGTTTTTCTTGATGTTGTCGCACTTGTTCTGCCACATGCGCAGCATACTGGTCAAGCAAACGAATTTGTCCAACGAGATCTTTGTGCACGTCGACGCTGAAAAGCGTCAGCCGCCGCAGAAGCATGAGAAGGCTCGCCGTGAAGGGCGGTTCTTTGCTGCGCAAGCTCAACACGCCCGGTGGCGCATTCTCGGGCTGCGAATTCCACAATGGCACAAGCGCGAGTCCGTGTAGTTCTGGAACCACGGCCATAATTTCGTTGCAGAAAGCTTCGCTGCGCCGCATGAACTCGACGTCAAATGGCAGGCGCTCCGGTTGAATTTCTTTTTGCTGCTCAGTTTGCTGCGGAGCATCCATGTTTAAATATCCTTGTTATCGAATGTATCGAGAGTTTTCTGGCAGCAAGCCGTCAATGACGTTGCCAAGACGAGTTGCGGCCAGACTGTAGATCACGAGGCGTATGCCTGCATCGACAATACCGCCAACCCACGTTCCTGCCAAGAGGAGCAAAAACAGGTAGAACGGTACGTGTCTTGCCACGCTTGCAGATATGCGCGTGCTGTTTCAAACAAAGAGCCTTTGTGCCAGACCTCAATAACTGCACCAGCCGCGAGGGTTACGGCAATAAAATCGAGTAGTGTTGGCGTCACCGTCGTCTCCGTTTTGGTGGCGCGGCTGTGTATCCGCCCATGAAACACGCGCCGCCGTAGATCGCCCCAGCAGCGGCGAGCAAACCGGCGATACCGATTTGCGGTATCACGCAGAGCCCGCCAAGCAGCATGAGCGCGGCGTAGTTAGAAAAAGTAGTATTGGGATCCGGTCGGGGCATTGTTACGTTGCTTGGCTGTCGCCGTGCGGCCACACCTGCGTGCGGGTTGTGTCCGGCGCGGCAGGGTTAATTTGGTATTGGGGTAGCGGCAACGGCGCCTCAAGTTTAAGATGGTTTACGGCGTTGTCCGGCAGGTACAGCTGCGGACCGGGTCCGCGTCGCGTCCCTTCCGTGTAAATCTGTTTTCGCTCTTGATACAGTTTTGCAGACTTTCCGACGTTAGCCATAAAACCTCCAGTTAGTAAACGGCCGGGTCACCGTCTAGTATACCCGGTCGTCATACCGTCACTTGCGAGTTGATTCTTTGACTGCGGCTGTCGCGACTTCGCACATGTAACCTAATACATTTGCTAGCCCCGCCAGACCGTAAATGAAAACATGTCCCGTGTATTTGAGACTGTCTTCCACCCATTGAAACTCGAACTCGCTACCCGGGTTATTGTGGTTCATGGTTAAACCTGATCAAACAATTACTGAAGCGATTGATCTGCCGTCCGCCGGCATTCAAGCGCTCCTACAAGAATTAATCGCGATCGACGCGACGGACGTCAACTCTGTTCACGCGCGTGCCGGGGTTTTGCAGTATCTCGCAAAAAAGCACGCGTTTCCGTCGCTCGAACCTATTTTGCCGATGGTGCTGAATCTTAATGGACGCCCGTACACTATTCAGCACCACTTTCCTTTTTCTCCGTTGTTTCGTTTATTGACGCCGAAGAATCAGGTGTGGTGTACGGGGCGGCAGGTATCAAAATCGACCAGTCTAGCAGCGCACGGAGTTGTGGTTGCCAACTCTATCCCGTTTTTCAAAACGTTGTTCATCACACCGCTGTACGAACAAATACGGCGGTTTTCGAACAACTATGTGCGTCCGTTTATCGACCAGTCGCCAGTAAAGTCACAGTGGTCCGGCACATCGACTGAGAACTCGGTGCTGCAAAGATCATTTAAGAACAACTCGATGATGTTGTTCAGCTTTGCGCTGTTAGATGCGGATAGAGTTCGTGGTGTGTCCGCAGATCGAGTGTGCATCGACGAGGTACAGGATATGGATCCTGATCACGTTCCGATTATTCAAGAGACCATGTCGTATTCACGATGGGCGACTAGTTATTACACGGGCACGCCGAAAACTTTAGATAACTTAATTTACGGCTTGTATAAACGATCATCACAGGCCGAGTGGTTCATCCCGTGTCATTCTTGCAAGCACTGGAATATACCCGCGCTTGAATATGACCTCGATAAGATGATTGGCCCGTACAGCATTCATATCAGCGAGAAGTATCCGGGCACCGTTTGCGCTAAATGTCAAAAGCCGGTCAGTCCAAGACATGGCCGGTGGGTGCACAGATATCCCGAACGCCGCTGGCAGTTTGCCGGGTATCACGTACCACAGATGATACTACCGCTTCATTTCTCCGACCCGGAAAAGTGGTCAACTCTGTTGTTGAAGAGAGAGGGCTTTGGGAATATGACCCAAGCCCAGTTCTACAACGAGGTAATGGGAGAAAGCGTTGATACCGGTCAGAAGCTCATCAGCGAAACTGACTTGAAGGCTGCGTGCGTGCTAGACTGGGAAAACAAGAAAGAACCAGATCCCAAATGCTTCGCAAATCTATCGCATTACAAACATCGCATCTTGGCGATCGACTGGGGCGGCGGCGGAGAAGCAGGTATTAGTTTCACCGTGCTGTCTGTGCTGGGATTCCGGCCCGACGGAACAATTGATGTGCTGTGGGCGAAGCGGTTGCTCATTGGTGGCGACCACTTGGCCGAAGCCGTTGAATGTATGCGCTGGTCCAACTTGTTTAATTGCGATTTTGTCGCGCACGATTACACCGGCGCTGGCACGGTCCGCGAAACGGTCATGGTGCAGGCAGGGTTTAATCTAGAGCGCGTCATGGCGATGCGGCTTGTTCGGTCCGCGTCGCAAGATTTGATGGTGTACAAACCACCCACTGAAATCAATCATCGCGCACACTATAGCCTCGATAAAACGCGGTCGTTGCTGTACACGTGTCAGGCGATCAAGCTGAAGCAAATCCGATTCTTCCAGTATGACTGGTCATCTCAGGATTCGCCCGGGCTCGTCTCCGATTTCTTGGCGCTGGTAGAAAATAAAGCCGAGTCTAGACTTGGCGGCGATATTTATACCATTACCAGAAACACGTTGCTGACTGACGACTTCGCGCAAGCTGTCAACCTAGGCTGCGCCGCTCTTTGGCACGTGAATAACGCGTGGCCAAATTTCGCGGAGATTGCTGGCGTAGCGCGGTTGACGGAGCGTGTTATCAAGGCCGAGATGCCGATGGATGATGACTGGGCGGATGACGCCATCGGTAGTAATTACTTTGGCGGATATTAGCGGTACCGCCAGCAGTACTTGTTAAGAAACTCTTCGACGGCGCGCAGGTCGCGGATCGGTGTCGATTCGATTACCCGCACGGCTTCGGTAGCCGCGTCGTGGAGCGCGCGCGCAGCCTCGCTACAGTCCATAGACGAGGCATACAGTTCCCAGCCGGCCCCGGAGCGCGGAACAGCCGGCTCCTTTCCCTCGAAAGCTTCGAGCAGCAATCGTTGAAAAACAGAGTCTGGTTCCGTGTCGTAGGCGCCGTACTGCTTGTATTTTTGCTGCGCTGCTTCAAACGTCTGGATGGCTGTTGTCAGTTCCGTTGTTTTCAGCGTTTTGGCCGGCGGCGAGCGTTCCGACAAGTTCTTTACCCTTTTCGGTTATCGAGAATTCAAATCGGTCCTGTTCGACGTCGTATTCGGCGTCGAGCAGCCCTTGTTTAACTCCAGCGTGCATGACGTTAGACATGATTCGGCTAGCGAGGGCGCGGAACAGCTGCAGCATCTTTTCGCGGTATTCTTCAAAAGAATTTGCGCCGATGCCGTACACGCCGTCGCCCTGCACGTCCGACAATTCTTTGACGATGTTTTCAACTTCCCAGACCTCTAAAAACTGCCGCTGATGTTCAAGCTGGTTCTCAGCGGGTTTCTCGCCGCTGACGTGCGCGATAAATCCGCCAAACATCATCAAGATATGGTCGCGCAGACCCTCGATAGAGCCGCACACGTGATGCGTAACGTCGTCTTCGTTTTCATATTCTTCTTCGCCAAACATGTTCACCTCAAGCAACTTCGGACTGGAGTCGGGCCGCGGCCAGCGCGGCGTCGTACGCACCGCGGGCCAGAATACGAGAATACTCCGCCTCTCGAATCTGTTCGAGATAGTCGGCGTACTGCGCGTCGCTGTGCACAAGCGCTTCAGCGCTGGAGAAGCTATGCGGTTTGTTAGTCAGCGGGTTATCGCCAGACTTCATAATGCGATTAATCGCCGCCATCTTTACGGCGTGTCGGTTGTCTTCAAGCGTCATCGTCGCCTTGACGGCGTCGGCAAGCCGAGTAGCAGCCTGCTCGATGTTCTTCACGTAATCACTGGCCATGTCGGCCTCCTTCGTTTTCGATGCGGGATTTTACCGCAACAATGTCGTTGATTGCGGTATTCAACATACGTACCGCGTCTG
This sequence comes from bacterium, assembly GCA_010029825.1. Lineage (GTDB taxonomy): Bacteria > Bdellovibrionota_B > Oligoflexia > Oligoflexales > RGVZ01 > RGVZ01. Next base: position 9,755 of record RGVZ01000096.1, read on the forward strand.
CGCGGCTGCCGGCGTCGGCAAGTTCAAATAACAAAAAAGCAAACAGCGTGTCACCACATGTGCGCAGCCGCTGTTTGCCTTGTCGGTTTACGTAGTCGTGAAAAGATTCGCCTAGGTGCGGTGGGTCAACATTAAGAAAGTCGGCCCCGGGATATGAATCGTAAACTTCTTTCGGTGTAACCGGATTATTCATCCTTTTTCCAGTTTTGCTTTTCCTGTCGCGTTGGAATCCGTTTTGGATATTTCTCGGGGTGGCAGACTTGACAACGTGCCCGCGTACAACCGGAGCAACGCAAGGTTTTACGGTAACGCCCGGGATCTCGGCTAAATGCCGTGTTCGCCGCGCTACCAAATTCGAGCCACACGCTGTTGATTTGTCGGTGGCGCTTCACTCGATTTTCGATGATGTGTTTTTCTTCGTGATAGCGTTTCATGATTCACACAGCAGGACAATGCGGCAGCCACAATTTTTGGCAATGTTTATAACTTCTGGTGCGTATACAGACACGATATCTGACGCGTTTAATTTGCCGGCAGACATGAGCGCCTGCAAGCCGAGCCGCGCAATTCCGCGGCGCCGGTATTCCGGGTCAGTGAAACACTCAACGGTTTGCGCGGTGACGTCGCGGCCTTTAAATTTTTCTGGCCACAGTCTTGTTCCAACCCAACCGACGAGCGTGTCGTCCAGCCAGATCAGCGCAATTGCCATTTCCGGGTGCGGTCCGGGCGTCGGCTCGACGTACCGCTTGTGCAACTCTTTTTGAATCGAGCTGCTGCTGCCAGAATCGGGCCACGAAAGCCGCGACATAATCGCGGTGACATCAATTAACCCAAGCTTGTTGATGTCTTTGATTTTGATAACAAATTCCATGGTAGGTCCTCCGTGACCAACCATAAATTATACAAAGCCGGCGGTCGGACTCGAACCGACGACCTACTGATTACAAATCAGTGGCTCTACCAACTGAGCTACACCGGCATAAATTAAACAGTTTCGGCTATTGAGCCTGTTGGCCAGTAGTATGGCAGATCGACTGGTTCGCGCCAACCAAACTTGGAGTAGTGTTTGTAGTCTTTGCGCAGCAGATTGCTCCGGTGACTGGCATGAAAAGTACGATCGCCGACCCACGGCGGATATCGGTTTGCTATTATTTGCGCGCGCAGCTGAACATAGCTGTCCATGAATTGCGGGCACAGCGTATCGTTGAAGCCGCGGCGAATCCACTCGCGGCAAATTACTATGGCGTAGACGGCAAGCGCGGTTTCAAAACCAGCCCACATACGAACGGCTGGATGGTTGCGCCAGCTGGATGTGCCGGGCTCGTGCTTGCCGACTGGTACACCTAAGCAGAGTAGTATCTGCTTGCATTCAACCCTTTGCTTGCCGAGACGTTTATTGTCCAAGCAGGCGGCCGAGGCGTTAAACCGCGGCAAAGGTAAAAATGTTTGCATTTAACCTCAGTCGTCAAACTCCTCGTTTTCGACGTCAAAATCTTCTTCGTAGGCTGAGTCTTCGTCTTCGTCGTCTTCCCAGTCGTCATCGTCATCGTCTTCGTAATCTTCGTCTTCGTCGTCTTCCCAGTCTTCATCGTCATCGTCATCATCTTCGTCGTCGTCGCTGAAAACGTAGTTGGGTTTGTGGCCGACGTCTAAGTCGCTGTCGTCATCGTCATCGTCATTGTCGTGCACAAACTGCCACTCCTCCTCGATGAAATCGTCGTCGAGGCCGTCGTCGTTGCGCGCGATCGTATCTTTATGGTCACGACGAAAAGATGCGGGTTCAAAGTAACGCATAGTTATCCAATTTCCCGAGCAAGATCTAGGTTGGGCAACAAGTATTGATCACACCACGCACTGCTGACAAGTATGCCGGGTAAGTTTCTTACGGCTTCGTCGCCAACAAATACGTTGTTTGCCGTTAACAGGTCGACGATGTGTAACCAGTTTGGCGGCAATGCTTTACCGTTATAAAAATAACGATCTATAGCCTTTTGATTCAACCACCAATGGTCTTTTTTACGCAACAGATAATTGGTCGGTTGATCTGCTTTTCTTGCTTGGGGTAGGACGTCTAACTTGCCGTCTTGAACCGCTGTACGCAGTTCCTGAAAAAGCGCAATATCTGCCTTATCCGCCGTGATTAATCGATTCTCGGCATAAGCAAGCTGGAATGTTGCATTGTAGGTTTCGTGGAGCCAGCTGTGCATGTCGGCTAGCACTGCGGCAGTAGTTTGTGCACCCGCGAGCGCTAGGCGCATTCTATTTTTTAGCGCGCGCTGAATATACGCCGGCAGCACGTAACGCAGCGGCGCGTAATCGGCGTTGGCGTCAAAACGACCGGTGATCACCTGCCAGCTGTAGCTGGGCGCTGCGGCGGCAGCGACTGGGCTGAGCCGAGTGATGATTGCCCGGTTATGGCACTTTGGCACGATCGGGCCGAGGCTCATGTCATCGAACACGTTGGAAACGAACAGCGGCCATTCGAGTTCTTTTGTTTTGAGATAAACCTGTTGAGTAGACTCCGACCGCCGTAGATACGTCGACCGTAGCTCGTCACAACCTAGCGCGGCACCGATCTGTAAAGCCGCCGCGTATGCCGGGCCGGTGATGGCCGTGGCGGTTGTTTCGCGACGCAGAATGACGTCTACAAGGTTTGCTGTGATTGCCGCGACTACACTCCAAGTGAATGCGTTTTCAGGGCTAGGTGTGAGAAACTGCCTGATTGCCGGCGGGGCGACAGCAACAGGTTCAGGAAACACAGCCGATTTGTTTTTAGTTGTTTGTTGCGGTGTTGGCGCGATTGTGCCGTTTGCGCGAATTTCGTAGTTCGCGAATCGAAATACGCTGGCGCGCTCGTCCCAGCCGACGTGGCTAGAGACGCCAACAAATTCTGGCTGATTCAACTCAATTGAGATGAGATGCGCGCGCTTGTTCCAGCGCTTGTCGAACGTGATCAGCTTTTTGTGCGGAGCTGCGTGCGCGGCCGCGAACTCAAACAATCCCATCGACTCGATTCTGTGCGCGCTTTCTGTGAACGGAATTTCATCGTCGTTTAGATAAATGATTCCGCTGTATGTGCGTTCGCCGTTGTCTGACTGGATGATTTTATTGATAACGATGTTTGCCGAGCAGACTCGTTGATCGTTCGTAGTCCACCAGCCGTCGCGGCGCGGTTTTACCAACCAGCGCCAACCAGCGCGTGCTGTTCGGCTAACCGGCGTGATTTTGATATTCGCCATCACGCGATCAGTGAAGCCGGGCGCAAAGCGGTCATCGACCCGCTGCAAAAACGGCACAAGCTTGTCGGGCGGGATCGTTAGCCGAGAAGCGAACGACAGCGCTGCGATCTCGTTCATGCCGCCAAACAAGCGTTGTAAACATGTCTGCCACGTTTCAGCCCGGCTACGCAACGCAGCCAACTGGCTCATGGCAAGTGTGTCGAGCCGCCGTTTTGGTTTGTGGTCGCGCGGCATGACGGCGAGGTAGCCGCGGGCAATGCAGGTACGGCTGATCAGGTCCGGCGTGGCTGACTGTCCGTGGAATATGCGCGGCGAAGGCAGAAACGCCGACCAACTGCGCCCGCTGCTGTTTGCGGCGCGGCCCGTATAACTGGCCATAAGCGGAAGTAACGATAGCCCGCGGCGCAACATCTCGCACTGCATCGTTAACGCCCACAACGGATCGTCTACGATGAACTGCGTGTTTTTTAAGGTCTCAGTCGGTTTGTTTAACGCCGTGCGCAGCAAAAAGTAACCGGCTTCTGGTGTCACACGCTTGTACCCGGTTATAGGAACAAAATGCCGCTTGTCGGTAAAATCTTCGCCATACTGGATAAGCAGCACGCCGGACAAGCGCCCGGGAAGATCGTAATACGGAAATACGATACTGGCGCCCTTTGCCCGGATAGACTTGGGCGGTATACGGCGCATGGTCTGGCAAAGCTCTTCAACCTGCTCCTGATACGCCACGCCAATTAAACCGGCGGCGTTAATTTCATGCTGTACGCCCAGTTCCCGGACGCGCAGGGCAATCACGTCGTCTGAGTGGTTCCAGATTTGGGCTTCGGCGTCTAGCCAGAAATTTTCGGCTTTTTGATGCCGCTCGTAGCCAGCTATAAAATCCTCCGCCATATTGTCTTTTTCGGCGGGCGTAATGAGCTGCTGGTCGACAAATTTGTTTATCGCGGCGGGGAGGCTTGTATTCCACACCGAGGCCGCAAACGTTATGATATCTCCATGGGCCAAGCACGAATTACAGTGCAGCCAAACGCCAGCAGTCGTCGGATCGTCAAACAGGTGCAACGTATTTTGTTGACATAGTGGACAGTCCACGACCGCCGGGAAAGTTCCGTGTTCCGGCGCAACACCTAATGTCGCCAGCGCACTCAAATGGTGCTGCCGACCGATTAAACAGGTAGGAAATCCCATGACAAATATTCCGCTCGATCAGGCACACGACGTCAGTGGTCGCGAAACGCACCGGCTCACCACCCTGTACCCGCAGCCCGACTTCGTTAAAAGCGCGGCGCAAGACAAGC
>RGVZ01000097.1 GCA_010029825.1 bacterium
GGCCACTTTCCACCATGCCGATCGTCAATAACAGCCGACCCGCGAAAGTATTGCCTATCAAGGCTTTTACGCGAATTTGCGGCAGAGTCCGGCATTTGCGCATTTGAAATTCCGATCCTCCGACCGATTTGTTCAATACTTTGTACGGGACACAAAACATCGGAAAAACGCCGTGAAATAGGGGGTTTTGCGGATTTTTGCCGGACTCAACCATGGCATCGGCGATCCATTGGGGGGCGTCATCAGCCCACAAGTCGTGCCGGTCAATGTTAAGATGTATCTATCTCCCAAATCACTGGAGGGCTGTTCCCATGGCCACACGGAGCCTCGCGCGGGCGGGAATTCTTCGCGTTTGCTTTGTTTTTTTCGCGAGCGCCTCCGGCGTCGCGAACGCGGCGACGGACCTGCCCGCCGCTTTTGACCTGCGCAATGTCGACGGGCGGAATCTCGTCACCGCGGTGAAAAAACAGAGCGGCGGAACGTGCTGGACGCACGCGACGGCAGCAGGACTGGAAAGCAATTTGATGCTGACTGGCGAATGGGCCACTCAGGGCGAAAGTGGCGAGGCCAATCTGGCCGAGTATCATCTCGACTGGTGGAACGGGTTCAACCAGCACTTCAACTCTGACACGGCGCCGCAGAAAAATGGCCTGACGGTTCATGAAGGCGGGGATTACCTGGTGGCGACGGCATACTTGTCCCGCGGCGGCGCGGTGCGGGATGTCGATGGCCAGAGTTTCAACCAGCCGCCGTCTCAATCCGGAGCCGGATTTCACTACTACTACCCGCGACACGTCGAGTGGTTGGCCTCCTCCGCCGACCGCGCCGAGGGCGCGCGACGAATCAAGCAAGCCCTCATGAGCCACGGTGTTGTCGGAACGGCGCTGTCATGGGCAACCAGGTTTTTCAACGCGACGAACGCGACGTTTTATCAACCGGTGTCGGACCCGGACGAGGCCAACCATGCCGTGGCGATTGTTGGATGGGACGACAACAAGAAGACGCAGGCGGCAAAGCCCGGCGCGTGGTTGATCAAGAACAGCTGGGGGACTGATTGGGGCAAGCAAGGATATTTCTGGATTTCTTATGAGGACAAGTTCGCGGGACGTCACGCCGACATGGGCGCGGTGGCCTTCCGTGACGTCGAGCGCCTCGGGTACGACAGGATCTACTTCCACGACTACCATGGTTGGCGCGACACGAAAAAAGGCGCCCTGCATGCGGTGAACTCCTTCGCCGCGAAGGGGCCATCGGCACGGCACGCGATGGGACTTTCGGCCCGCGAGTATTTGAAGGCAGTCAGTTTCTACACGACGGAACACGACTCGGATTACATGGTTCGCGTTTACAGGGTTTTTGACGGCAACACGTTGACGAACGAAGTGGCCTTCACCGGCGGCCATGAAGTCAACAAGGGGTTCCACACGGTCGACTTGCCCTTTGAGGTCGCGCTGGAGCCGGGCAGCAAATTCCACGTCAGTGTCGAGCTCAGCAAGGGCGGTCATGCTTTCGACAAGACTTCGGACGTGCCCGTGTTGCTGTGCGGTCCCCGCAAGTGGACGATCGTCAAGTCCAAGGCTTCAGCGGGTGAGAGTTACTACTTGAAGGACGGGCAGTGGGTGGACCTGACGCGTGATGACCCGTCGGCGAATTTCGCCATCAAGGCCCTGACTGTATTAAGATGACCGTTGAATCGTCCCGTATCGACAACATCAAATGATGAGGAGTAGATCATGAACAAGTCACGCGTTACGTATCCGCTGTGGGGCTCTGCAATCTTGACGGCTTTCTCGTTGTTGGCGGCGACGACAACATTTGCCGGTCCGGACAAGGCTCCGGGAAAATTCGAGGAAAAAAAGGCCGAAAAACTGGCCGAAATCGACAAGCACATCGCGAAAATGCAGGAACACCGCAGCTGCGTCGCGTCAGCCGCTGATCATGACGCGATGAAGAAGTGCCATGAAGCCATGAAAGCCTTCCACGATGAAATGCGGAAGGAACATGACGGTAGAATGGGCGAAAAGGCGCACGGCAGCGAGCACGCCCATCACGACTGAAGCGCCGGCAGCCGTCCGGGCATCACTGTTTCGGAGCGACTTTCTCGAGGCACCGGTCCAGGATCTCGAGCGCGATCGAGATCTCGTGCGGGCCGCAGACGAGAGGCGGCGCGAACCGGATGGTCGAGGCCCCGCATCCGAGCAGCAACAATCCCTCGCGGAATGCCATCTGCTCCAGTTCACCCATGACACCCGGGATGGACTCGCGCGTCACTGGATGCGCGAGTTCCATGCCGATCATGAATCCGGGGCCGCGTACATCGACGATGCACGGGTGTTTTTCCGCCAGCTTGCGCAGTCCGTTCGAAAGCAGTTCGCCGTTCGCGCGGATCCCGGGCAGGATCTTCTCGACAACTTCGAGGGTGGCGATGGCCGCCGCGCAACTGACGTTGTTGCCGCCGAAGGTGCTGCCATGGGATCCGCGCGTCCACGTCATGATGCTCTCGCGCGCGATGATCGCCCCGATCGGCAGGCCGGAACCAAGCCCCTTCGCCGACAGCAAGATATCCGGCGCGACATCAAAATAGTCAGCCGCGTACATCTCACCGGTGCGCCCGACACCGCTCTGCACTTCGTCAAAGACCAGCAGGATGCCGTGACGGTCGCACAGTTCGCGCAGTCCTTTGAGGAAAGTCTTGGGTGGAACAACGTATCCTCCCTCGCCCTGGACCGGCTCGACGAAAATCGCCGCCAGTTCGTCAGGACTTGTGACGCGAGAGAACAGTTGCCTCTCTATTTTCTTGATCGCCTCGATCCCGCATTCGTCTGGCGTCATCCCGGCCGGGCGCCTCAAGACATCGGGATACTCCGCGTGGACGACTCCAGGTATGAACGGGCCGAAGTTCTCGCGTTGACGGACTTTGGATGCCGTCAGCGACAGGGCACCCATCGTCCGCCCGTGAAAACCCCCATAAAACGACATGAAGCCTTTGCGCCTTGTGTGAAAGCGCGCCAGCTTCATCGCGCCCTCGATGGCCTCTGTTCCTGAGTTCGTCAGGAAAACACGCTTTTTTCCCATTCCCGGGACATATCCGGCCAGTTTCGAACAAAGGCGCGAGAACGAGTCCGTGTAAAAGTCCGTCCCGCAAATGTGCCAGACTTTGTCGATGGCTTCCTTGACCGCGCCAGTGACGTGGGGATGCGCGTACCCCGTCGCGCTGACGGCAATGCCTGCCATCATGTCGAGGAACCGGTTGCCGTCCACGTCGTCGATGAAGCACCCCTGGCCGCGGTCTGCCACCAGCGGGTATTCCTTGATGTACGATGGCGACGTGCAGGATTCGTCCATGGCGATGATCGCGCGGGCGCGTGGCCCGGGCAATCCGGTTTTCACAGAGGGGCGAAGTTGGGCATTCGTGGTCTGGCGATTCATGGGTTCACCTCAAAATGGCATCGATGTCCGTGATTGTTCGCGCATGAACTGGGAAACGTAATAAGGCCCGCAGCCGCCTTTGCCACTGGCGCCGCTGGCCTTCCACCCGCAAAACGACTGGACGCCAGGCCAGGCTCCGGTCGTCGCCCCGGTTCTCCGGTTGGCGTAGAGGACGCCGGCCTCGGCCTGATCGAAGAATCGCGCGATGTGCGAATCATCCCGGGAAAAAATACCAGCCGTGAGCCCGAAATCCGTGTTGTTCAAGACCGTGATCGCCTCATCGAATGAGTTGACCGTCGTGATGCCCGCGAAAGGCAGGAAAAGTTCCTGCTGCATCAGTTCATGCTCTGGCGGAAGTTCCGCGATCGCGGGCATGACGTAGCAACCACCCGGCAGGGCCGGATCACGGTTCTCGTGGCGATACAGGATCTTGCCGCCGTTCGTGCCGGCAAGGGCCAGGGTCCGTCCCGCGCGGGCAAGGCTGCTCGCGTTGATGACGGGTCCCAGGTTGCACTCACGCGACGTGGCATCGGCGACTCTCCAATTGCCGGCGCGTTCAACGAGTTTCGCGACAAAGCGGTCTTTGATCGTCGCGTGCACGATGACCCGCGACAAGGCGCTGCATTTTTGTCCGGACAGTCCAAAGATGGATTTGACGCAACCTTCCGCGGCGTCGTCAAGGTCGGCGTCCGGCATGATGATGGCGCCATTTTTCCCGCCGAGTTCCATCAGGCATGGCTTGACCCAACGCCCGCTGGAACACTGGCGGTGGATTTCCATCCCGGTCCTGGCGCTGCCCGTAAAGGCCACACCGGCGACCAGGCGATGGCGGACAAGGGCCGATCCGACGCCCTCGCCAGTCCCCTGGCAGATTTGAAACACGCCCTCCGGGACTCCGGCGTCGCGCATGGTTTCCAGCAGCAGCTGGCCCGACCACGGCGTGTCCTCGCTGGGCTTCAAAATGACGCTGTTGCCGCCAAGCATCGCCGCGCCGGCCATTCCCGCCGCCAGCGCGACAGGGAAATTGAATGGCGCGATCACCGCGAAAACGCCATAGGGCCGCAGGTAACTTCCCGTGCGCTCGCCGGGCAGAAGGCTCATGAGTGGCTTGAAGAATCCGTCCGCCGACTCGACTTGCGCGGCATAGTAATCCAGCAGGTCCGCGGCCTCTTCCACATCGCCGAGGGACTCGAATCGGTTTTTGCCGACCTCAAGGCACACCGCCGCGGCGATCGCCATCTTGCGTTCACGGATGACATTGGCGGCCCTGCGCATGATCGTGACACGGTCTTGCCACGGGCGCGCCGCCCAGGACTTCTGCGCCTTCGACGACAACGTCACGAGATCGTCCAGCGCCGCGACGGGAAACACGCCGAATCGATGCAGGATTTCCGCGGTCTTTGATGGATTGATGGAATCAATGTGCGATGCCGATCCGGTCTTCTTCTCAAATCCGATCACCGGCGGGAATTCGCGTTTCAAGTTGGCGCGATGGGCTGCCACCGCGTCGTCGAACGCGGCATGCATGGCCTCGAGTTCCGGTGGCGTGTTGGGGGTCGTGTAGGTGATCCGGAAATTTCCGGGATTCATTGTGCTTTGGATCATGGCGCATTTCTCCCGTCCATACGAACTCACAAGGAAACGAACTCAAGAAGCATGGCGATCCCCTGGCCGCCGCCCACGCAAAGGGTCGCGATCCCGAGGTTCCCTGATGTCGCGTCTTCTTCCATGCGCGCGTGCAGGGTCATGAGCAACCGCAGGCCACTGGCCCCCAGGGGATGTCCGGTCGCCAGCGCGCCGCCTTTGGTGTTGACCGTCCGCGGATCGAGTCCCAGTTCATCGACGCACGCGAGAACTTGCACGGCAAAGGCCTCGTTCATCTCGACGGCCGCGATGTCAGAAGGCGACAAATGATGGCGCTCAAGGATCTTTTTTACCGCCGGCACCGGGCCGAGGCCCATGATTTCCGGGGCGACGTGGGAGGCGACGGTATCGATGACGCGCAACCAGTTCCGCGCGCCAAGGTCACGGGCTGTTTTCTCTGATGTGACGAGGCCGGTTGCCGCGCCGTCACTCATGGGCGAACTGGTCGCCGCCGTGACCACACCACCGGGGCAAAAGGCTGGTGGCAACAAGGCCATTTTGTCGCGATTTGCCGGATGTCTGATGGATTCGTCCGCCGTCATCCCATGAACTTTGATGACGTGGCTGTCGTAGAATCCGGATTGCCACGCCGCGTGCGCAGCGGCGTGACTCGATGCCGCGAATTCCTCCTGCGCCGCGCGGCTCAGACGCGGATACCGGCGCGCGAGGTTCTCGGCCGTCTCGCCCATCGTGACGTATGCCTCGGGGGCGTGTTCCCTGACCCGTGTGGATTCAGAGAAATTCGCCCCGCGCCGCGGCACGCGCGACATCGATTCGACGCCGGCGACCAGCCACGCGTCCGCGCGCCCGCTGACCACACCGGCCGCGGCGATCGCGGCGGCTTCCAGCGCCGACCCGCACAGGCGGTTCACCGTCATTCCCGGCAACTCAAGACCCGCGCCCAGGGCCGCCACGCGCCCGATGTTGTAACCCTGTTCGCCCTCGGGGTACGCGCAACCGGTCACGATTTCAGCCACACCAGGAGTCAACTGGCGCGCCCGCATCAGATCCGCCAGCAAGTCATCCGGTCGCGTTTCCTTCAACGCGCCGCGATGCGCGACGCCGAACGTCGTTCGCAGGCCGCCCCAGAACACTGGCTGCGACGAGAGATCGCGCCGCGGCAAATCAATAAGGGAACGTGCCACTGGATTCCTCCGTTCTGAGAAGGCTGGCGGAAAGTCTCAACGCCTCGATGCCGGCGCCGGGCGCCAGTTTTTTCACGGAGAACTTTCCCCCGCGCGGCGCGAAAATCCCAAGTTCCGTCACGACGAGGTCGACACAATTCATTCCGGTAAGGGGCAAGGCGCACTTTTCGCGCAATTTCGGATCGCCCGACTTGTTGAAGTGCGTCATGACGACGATGACTTGTTTCGCGCCGTGAACGAGGTCCATCGCCCCGCCCATCCCGGTGACCTTCTGTCCGGGCACGATCCAGTTGGCGAGGCTGCCTTCGGAGTCGACTTCCATGCCGCCGAGGACGCAAAAATCAATGTGTCCCCCGCGAATCATGCCGAAACTCAACGCGCTGTCGAAAAAACTCGCGCCCTGCCTGATGGTGATCGTTTCCTTGCCGGCGTTGATCAGGGTCGGCGACGCCTCGCCTTTGGCTGGACGCCCCGAGACGCCGAGGACTCCGTTTTCCGACTGGATGAAGATGTCCAGGTCGGGCGGCATCAGTTCGGGAATCATCGTCGGCAGTCCGATCCCCAGGTTGACGCTGCACCCGGGATGGAACAGGGCGATCACCTCGCGCAGCATTTCTTCCCTGGTCCACTGGGCCCGCGCGCTCGTCGTCATGGGGCCTCCTTCAGGATCTCGATGTCGTTCCGGTAGTTTTTTCCTTGATAGATGCGTTGCACGAAAATCCCTGGCAAATGTACGTCCTCGGCCGGGATCTCGCCCATGGGCACCAGTTCCTCAACCTCGACCACGGTGACTTTGGCCGCCATGGCCATGAGCGGCGAGAAATTGCGCGCGGCCTCCTTGAACCAGAGATTGCCAAACACATCGCCTCGCTGCGCCTTGATGATCGCGAAATCCGCGTGCAGGGGAAGTTCCAGGACACAGGGCTTGTCGAACACGCGGACTTCCTTGCCCTCGGCCACCATCGTCCCGGCCCCGGTCGGCGTGTAGAACGCACGGATGCCAAGTCCGGCTGCCCGGATGCGCTCGCTGAAAGTTCCCTGCGGGACCAGCGTGACGTGAACCTCGCCCGCCAGCATTTGTTGTTCCAGGTCCGGATTGCCTCCGACATAGGAACACACGGCATTCTTGATCTGCCGGTTTCGCAGGAGTTTCACGAGGCCACGCCCCGAATTTCCGATGTTGTTTGAGATGACGGTCAAATCCTTGACCGGCATCGCCGCGATGGCGTCAATGCTGTTCTCGGGAATTCCGCACAAGCCGAACCCCCCGCTCATCACGGTCATGCCTGACTCGAAATCCGTGAGGGCGTCGATCGCGTTGGCGAAAACCTTGCCTCTTCCGTGTCGTGTCATGGGACAGCTCCCCCGTCGAGGATTCTTGAAATCGCGTCGAACATCATGTCGCAGTCGGCGACGGTCATCACAAACGGAGGCGCGAGGATGATCGAGCTGGATCCCGTCGCGTCACTCTTGATGGCCAGGTGGATTCCCAGCGCGACTCCGTCCTCCCACGTGACTTTCGGTCCTGGCTCCAGGTCGATGGCCGCCATTAAACCCTTGACGCGCAGGGATTTGACGCGCGGATGTGTCCGCAACTTGACGGTCCCGGCGGCAAAGTGGTCCGCGACCGCGTCCCGCGCGCGACAAAACGCCTCGTCACGCAGCAAGTCGAGAACAGCGCTGGTTGCCGCCAGGCCCATCGGGTGCGCGTAGGCAGTGAGTCCGGCGGAAAGGATCCGGTCATCGTAAAAACGCGCGACGTCCTCGCGAACCCACAACGCTCCAAATGGCACGTATCCCGCCGAGATCGCCTTGGCCATGCACACAAAATCCGGCCGGATCCCGTATTGATGCATCGCCAGGTCCGTGCCCGCGCGGCCAAACCCGCAGCTGACCTCGTCAACGACCAGCAAGATCCCGTATTCCCGGCACATGGCCTCGATGCCGCGCCACCACGCGGGGTCCGGGATGATCACGCCGTTCATTCCGGAAATGGTCTCAAGGCACATGGCCGCGATATTTTCCGTCCCCGCCGCGCGCAGAATCTCGCGGGTTTTCATCAAATCCGGGTCGTCCGCCGGTTCCGGAATCCGGATCGTCGCGTCTTGCGCGCCAAAATGCCCCTGGCCGCGCCAGTCGCCGGTGACGGACATCGCCCCCATGGTCGCGCCGTGATAGCTCTTTTCCCTTGCCGCGACCAGTTTCCTGCCGCTGACTTGACGGGCCATTTTCAGGGCGTTCTCGACCGCCTCTGCTCCCGACAGCGCATAAAAAACGCGCCCGGGTCCGGCCGCGACGAAATCGACAAGTTTTTGCGTGACGCGCTGCTTGAGCTCGAACGCGTGTTTCGGGTTTGCCACGGGCATTGCATCAAGCTGCCGGTGAATCGCGTCTTTTACGGGAGCGCAGCTGTGTCCGAACGCGGCCTGAAAGTTGGTGGAAATGGCGTCAAAGACGCGATGGCCGTCTTCCGTGATGAAGTGGCATGCTTCGCTGCCCGTGATGGACACGCGCGAGGCCGCGCGTTGGGCGCTCCACGTCCAGAAAAAAATGTCGGGGCGTCGCTGCTCCATGCTGCTCCACAGGCGGTCTAACCCGGCGATGTCTGAAATTTCCCGACTTTCATATATACTAAAATTTCAGTTTTTTCGCATTGGTGTTCGTGATGTGAGTTCACGGGTGAGTGTGATGCGGGAGTATCAAGTTGGAGTAACAAGTTGGAGTAACAGGGATGACGCTGACTCGCGCCCGGTCCAGTTTGCGCGCGCTTTGCCGCCATGCAAATTGCGCGTCAATCGTAACGATCTTGATCCTTGCGGCAACCTCATCGGCCCCGGCGTCCCGCTTTACCGGACGCCCTCTCGAATGCCCGGCCCCCGCGGACCTCGGCATCCGCCAGGATCCAGTCGACATCGCGCGCGACTCGCTGGCCGTCGTCGCCCCCGCGGCACGCGGTCCCGGAGCATCGTCCGGATCATTGAGCGTCCCGCACGCCAACAGCGAACGCACGCCGCCGTTCGAGACCGGTCGCAAGATGCTGCCCCACTTGCGCAAGTCCCGGCTCATGAACTCCGCCATATCCGCGAGACCAGCCATCAGGATCGATCAAGTCGCGCTGGGCGAGTCCCACGTCCGTGAACTCGCCGCGACACTCGGCCTGACACAAGGGCAGATCGAAGGATGGCCCACTCGCAATCACCGCGGCGTCGACTCGTGGACATGGGCGCGTTACCGCGAGACTTCCGACGCGCCGTGGCGGTGGTTGAACCTGTCGCGCCCGGCGATCTCGGGATCGGCCCTCGACACAAGTGTTGACGAGAGGGCGCCCTTCCTGCCGCGTCTTCGCGACGTCGCCGGCAACTCAACCGACTATGATGAAGTGTTCCGCGATTTCCTCGATTTCCGTTTCCTGACCATGAAACCGGTCTTCGGGGACATCATCTGGACGGATGCCTCTCATCGCGTCGTCAGCAGTTGGCTCAGTCCCGACTTGCGTCCTGTCTACGAACAATGCGCCCCGGAAAACGCCCGCAGCCTTGGCGTCGAGTTGCCGCAACCGGCCCGGTTCAACGATGTCCCGGTCACGTTTGTCGCGACCTTCAACCATGACGGGATCACCTGGTCCCCTGACCTTGAAATCGCCCCCGGCATTCCATCCGCGATCGATCCGCAACCCGCCGACGTCCAGGTCCGTGATTGGTTGCCTAATTTTGACGAGATCTATCGCGAGATGGTCGGCATCATTTCAGGCGCCTCCATCGCGAAGTTTCCGGTCTCGGGCACCGAGATGCGTTTTACCCGCAAAAACAACGCCCAGATTGACCACCACCTCGAGTACCTGAACGACTACTTGCAGGAATACTACAAGGAACTCGGCATCGAGACGCGCCGCCTGCCGTTCGAATGGCGCCGCATGACGCACTCGAACCTGGTCGCCGTCATCCCGGGCGAGATGCAAGGACGCGATCCCAACCCCGTCATCATGATGGACCACATTGATACGGCTTTCGCGCGCGATGTCTTCCACTCAACGGGTGTCCGCGTCTCCGTGCCAGGCGCCGACGACAACGCCACGGCCGTCGGTGCCCTCGTCCTGGCCGCGGAGCAACTTCGCGGCCGCAAATTCCGCCACGACATCTGGCTGGTTCACGTCACCGGCGAGGAATTCCCGGCGGACGACCTGGGCGCGCGCCATTTCATCCAGACGCTGGACATGAACCGCGTGGAACCCGGCGCCATCGTGTTGCTGGACATGATCGGTTACTCGAAAACTTCCGTGACGGAATTCCAGGTCAACCCGGGCGATTCCCGGGATTCCCTCGCTCTCGCGCAACTGGCCATGGGCGCTGCCGCCGACGTCGCGCCCGGCCTGCGAGCGCTCTACCGTCCCTACGGCACGCCCGAAAGTTATCTCTACAACACCGATGGCATCGTCTTCGCCGACTACGGCCTGCCGGTCATCCTGCTCAACGAGGTGGTCAACCGGACCAACTATCACCTGCGTGACGGCGACTACCACCAGATGTCCGACAACATGGACAACGTCGACTTCACCTACGCCGGCAAGATCGCGCGCATTGCCATCGAGACCGTCGCCCGCGCGGCAGCGACGTCATCGCTGCCATGCCTCTAAAGTTGAAATTCGACGGAGTGTATGTGGCCCTGGTAGACAAAAGGCGCCGCGTATTGATCCGTCACCGCCGATCCGGAATCTTCGCCGACGTCGAAGGTCTCGGCGATCCCGAATGCCCTGGGTACGGTTCTCGGGAAGAATCCTTCGCCGACTTTTTTATTGTTCACGTATAACGTGCCCATGCCCTCGAATTCGCCGGTTTTGTTGAATTCGAACCGGACTGTGACGGTCCCCGTCGGCAAGTCTTCGGAGGCATCAATGGTGTATTCAGACTCCGCGAGGAAGTTGTGCGTGAAATGAATCCGTTTGCCCTTCACGTACAGGGAATAGCCGCCAAATCGTCCTCCGCACGCGACGATGGTTCCGTCACCAGATGATCCCGACGAGGCTCCTTCAGGAACCTCAAACACCGCGGTGATGGTGTACGAGCGATTCTTGACGGGTGGCGAGATTGCCTCGGAAATCCGGACATCACCTTGTGAGTATTTGAAATTGGAAATGCCGGCCATGATCGATTGGTAGGTTGTGGCCAGTCGCGCGCCCGTTCCATCATCCAAGGGATAGACCTGATAGGTTTTGGCCTGCTCGTCGAATTTCTCTTTCAATGACTCAAGTTTTTCCGGATACCGGTCAGCCAGGTCATGGGCCTCGGAGAAATCCTCCGTCATGTTGAACAGCTCCCATTTGTCATGATCGAAGTCCGGATTCGTGCCGCTCAAGTCCCAAGGATAGCGTCCGTGAAAAGCGACAGCCTTCCACCCGTCCGACCAGAGCGCCCGGTTACCGAGCATCTCGAAGTATTGCAGGCGTTTTTCGGTTTTGGCCTCCTGCGAATACAGGGTTTTCGCGAAACTCACGCCTTCGATGGGCGCCTGAGCCACACCGTGGACGGTTTCCGGCAGCGCGACACCCGTCAACTCCATCAGGGTCGGGGCGACATCGATGATGTGGGTGAACTGGCTCCGCGTTTCGCCGCCGCCCTTGATGCGCTTCGGCCAGGCGATCACCATGGGATCGTGAACGCCCCCCTCGTGGACGGTTTGTTTCCAGTATCGGAACGGAGTGTTCCCCGCCAAGGCCCATCCCGCCGGATAGTGGTTGTACGTTCTTTTGGTCCCGATCTCGTCGATACGGGCAAGGTTGTTCGCCAGACTGTCGGGGACTCCGTTGAACACCAGGTTTTCATTCACGCTGCCATGAAGACCGCCCTCGCCGCTGGCGCCGTTGTCGGACGTGATCAAGATGATCGTGTTGTCCAGCTCCCCGAGGCGTTCCACTTCCGCCAGCACGCGACCAAATTGCGCGTCGGCATGGTCCAGATATCCGGCGAAAGTTTCCTGCATCCTGGCGTAGAGTCGCCTTTCGTCGGATGAAAGGCTCTCCCATGCCGGGATCACATCAGGCCGTTCCGGCAATGCCGTATCCGCGGGGACGACCCCCATCGATTTTTGCCTGGCCAGCGTTTCCTCGCGAACTTTATCCCACCCCTGGTCGAATCGTCCGCGGTACTTGGCGATATATTCGGCGGGCGCGTGGTGGGGAGCATGAGCCGCTCCCGTCGCGAAATACAGGAAAAATGGTTTTTGCGGGTTTTGCGTGTGTTCCTTGTCAAGCCACTGGATGGCCTGGTCTGCCATGTCGACCGTGAAGTGATACTCGCCATTCACTGGAATGGGATCGACGGGCTTTGTGTCCTTCCAGATGGTGGGTTCCCATTGGCTCATGTCCCCGGCCATGAATCCGTAGAACGACTCGAATCCCAGATCAGTCGGCCACTGGTCGTGTTTACTGCCGGGACCCCGCAGCTGTTCGAGGGGAGTGTTGTGCCACTTGCCGAAGGCGGCAGTGCCGTAGCCATTTTGGCGAAAGGCCTCGACGACTGGAAATTTTTCTTTCGGGATGTGGCTTGTGTACCCGGGATGATCGGTCGCGATTTCCGTGATCACGCCAGTCCCGACCGAGTGGTGATTCCTCCCGGTCAAGAGCGCGGCGCGCGACGGTGAACAGAGCGAGGTGGTGTGGAAATTGTTGTAGCGCAATCCCATGCTGGCAACGCGGTCGATGTTTGGTGTGTTCACTGCCCCGCCAAACGCGCCCGGTTGTCCGAATCCAACGTCATCCAGCAGGAAAACAAGGATATTCGGCTTTTTTTCCGGTGCGGCGGGGGGGGCGACCTTCGCGGCGGCCAACAATGGAATCGTGGCGATGGCAGAGGCCATCATTCTGATGATCGGCTTCATCCGTGTCTCCTTTGGTGGTGGTCTTTCGCACAACGAAACCCGGTATTTGAACCAGCGCTGCCCGGTTCGCCTTTGCCACGCGATCCGACGAGGTAGCGGGTGCAGTATTCATCGCTACAAAGAAAGGAACCCCCGCGTTGAACTTTTTTGAGGGTTCCAGATTCCGCCGGATCGTAACTGCTGTCGGGACCACGGGGATCTTTCACCACGCCGCGTCTCGCGTCCTCGCGGTAGGTGTCCGGCCGGTACCAGTCCGAAGTCCACTGCCAGACGTTGCCCGCCATGTCGTAAAGGCCGAACCCGTTCGGCGGAAACGATCCGACCGGGGATGTGCCGGCGTATCCATCCTGCTTCGAGTTTTGACGGGGAAAACTGCCCTGCCACGTGTTGGCCATCCACCGGCCGTTTGGCTTCAGGGTATCGCCCCAGGCATATTTTTTTCCCTCGAGACCGCCGCGCGCCGCGTATTCAAACTCGGCTTCGGTCGGAAGGCGCATGTTGAAGTGGCGGCAATAGGCGACGGCGTCGTTGAAGTTTACATGGACGGCCGGATGCGTCTCCCTGCCGCTCGTGGTCGACTTCGCGCCTTCAGGATGTTTCCAGCTGGCCCCTGGAATGTAACTCCACCAATCGAGCGGGCGGGTCAGGATACCGGCCTTTGCCACAGTTTTTTCCGGCGTGAAGACGGCGGATCCTGGGACCAGAAGGTTCGCGGGAATGTTCGGGTATTCAGACGGATCAGGCGACGTCTCGGCCCCGGACACGTATCCGGTGTCACCTGTGAACTTTCGAAATTCCTCGTTTGTCACTGGTGTGCTTTGCAACAGGAATGATGAAACCTCGACCTCATGAACGGGCAAGGCGTCGCTCAAACCGCAGCTCTTGCAGCCCATCTTGAACCGCCCGCCGGGGATCGATATCAAATTGTTCGAGGCCAAAAGGGATTCCGGGATACACAAACCCGCAACCAAGGTCATGATTTGAAGCGAATTCATGAAGCCCCCCCGTCTGTTCCGGGGCAAGCAAACAAGGGGCCATGTGCGGTTAGCAAACTGCCCCCACCCGTTGTGGTTCATGCGGCCAGAAGTTTGAGCCGCGGGACCTTTCCCGGTGGTTTTTTATTCGCCGGATTTTTCAGCAAATAATGATTGTGAAACCA
>RGVZ01000098.1 GCA_010029825.1 bacterium
TTGACGCGGAGGAAGCGCTGCCGTTCCACCTCATTGTGGACGAGGCCGACAAGCTGGCCTACGGCCTGGACGGCCCTGTCAAACAACAGTTGGAGGTTCTTGTAGACGGGGCGTCGTCCGTGTCTTTTGTGACGGCGACGGCCTACGAGGTGATGCGGGACGAGCGCTTCAAGTGCTGCGACATTTACCGCCTGCCGCGCCACCCGAACTACAAGGGCATCGAGGACCTCCACTGGGTCGAGATTCCGCACAAGAAGAAGAATGCGCGCCGCGACACGTCGACCACCACGGGTTCGCCACTGGAGCGCGACCCCGACCTCTGGCACTTGGTGCTGGAGCGCGAGTGCGACAATGACTTGTTCGAGAACGGACAGCCGCGCATCGGCCTCATCAAGACGGAGAGCGTGATTGAAAACCAAATCAAGTTAGCGAACGACATTCACGTCAAGATGCCGGACCGCTTCTTGACGATCGTTTTCAATAGCAGCAAAATCGTCATCAAGTGCTGCGAACTCACGACGGCCATTGTCCACGCGCTCAAGGCGTGCAAGATCAAAAGCAAGGTCAAGGACGGTCACAGCGTCTGTGTGACGCGCTCCAACATCCGCGACGTGCTCAACGCCGTGCGCACGCGCCTTTTCGAGGACTGGTCCGCCATTCGACCGATCCTCATCATCAGCGACCTCGTCTCGCAACGGGGCGTGCACTTGCGCGACTCGGGCTACCAGTGGCATCTCAGCTTCGAAGTGCTTCGCGCGTGCAAGACGACGACGGTGCCCGCGCTCATTCAGGACTTGCGCATTCTAGGCATTTACGCAGACAATGTTCCGCTAACGCTCTACTGCGACAAGGAAGTGCGTGATGTGCTCCGCCTCGAGATCAAGGCCCTCGACGAGATGACGACGCGAGCCAAGGATGATGTCGCCCGCGAGCGACCGGATATGTCCATCCCCGAGGCCATTACGGGCATGCCCCTGGATGTGCGCAAGACGACGGACCGTCGGCAGCTGCGCCACGGTCCCGCGCGCTTGCCCGTGCGCAAGGTCGCACCGCGCCCAGACGGCACCTCCGCGGACGGCGGCTTTGACCTGGCCGACTATGGCATCGTTTCGCCACCGCCTCCCGTTGCGCGACCCGTCGTCGCCATTGCGCGCGCCGTGAACGGTGACGTCGTTGGCCACGCCGTTGACAATGCCGCCGCGGCGGTGCCTCCGATGGACCCTGCCGAGTTCCATCATTTGACGACAAAGTTGTTTCCGAAGTGGGCGCGCTCGGACAACGATGCCGCCATTGCCCGATTTTTCCGATCGATTCGTTTCGATCAGACATTTCGAAATATGGACGAGTTCAAGGCATACTGTCAAACGTTTCCCGTTACGGTGGAACACGTCATGCGACCGCGTGGGAAATGGTCGTTCGGTCAATTATTTGTGATCATGCGAGGAGGACATGTGGCATTGCACCCGCAAATCCGCACACAGTTTGAGAGAGACTTTTGCTAATATTTATCACCGAATGAACATATAAATAGAGAAGATGATTCCGAAGGCACCAACAAGACAAGCAAAGTCGGCGAGCCGCTGTTCTTCTGACACCATCTTTTTTTTCCCTCGCATCGGGGGTAAGTCTGCCTTGAGCCCTCGTCTCATCGAAAAGTTTCCCAAGGACAACTCGTTCGACACATATGTCGAACCGTTCTGTGGTTCTGCGCAGACATTTCTTCGCTACTGTCCTCTGACGCCAAAGCGCATGGTGCTCAATGATTTAGACCCCGAAATCTCGTCCATGTGGTCCGACGTTAAGCGTTCGTCTATCGGTGCGCTGCAGAAGATGGATTGGACAGGTAGCAAAGACAGATTTCAAAGCATGAAGGCAAACAATGAGTGGAAGTATCTCACACCTTCTCATCGTCTCTTTCGCAACATGTATCTCAGTCTTTACTCGTTCGCTGGCGACCGCGACTCCGGATACATGGAAAAGGGCTGTGTACGTGGCCGCGGATTTCTCAAGACGTTGCCACTGTTGAAGCGCAAGATGAAAAACGTCAGCGTACACAACCAGTCCTTTCAAGACGTCATACGAACATACGACAGTCCGACGACATTTTTTTACCTCGACCCGCCGTATTTCGAGAAGGAACACTTGTACGGGGGACGTCACGTTGACCCGTCCGAACTGGCAACATGGTGCAAGGCCATCCGTGGACGGTTTCTCTTGTCCTACAACGATCACCCTCACGTGCGGCTATGCTTTCGTCAGTTTCATATTCGGACGATCCCCACCACCTACTCTGCATCCAAAAACTGTCGAACGCGCGAGTTGCTCATCTCCAATTATTGAGATCAGGACTTGTCCAATCTTACGCGGCGTGGTTTTGAGACAGCAGATTCGCAAATAAATGACAAACAACATTGACACTGATCGAATTGCCGAGCATCTTTTTCATTCTCGCATCTCCACCAGCATAGGAGAGGGGTTCCGGAAATCCCTGTAGCGCAAACGCTTCGGCGAGGTTCATGGGGCGTCGTAGTGGTGTATTCCAGAACCTGGATTGAGCACATTGGCATGGGCAAATAAGATGGGCATTGGGATACGATTTGTCGTAAAATGCGAGATCGACAAATAGAGCGTTGGGATTCGTGCGCACCAGTTTCGCGGAGTCTCTTGCTGTCAAGGTCGACAGGGCTGGGCTTCGGTCTTCCCACTTTACGAAACAGGACAGCGGATGGCACACGCGGGGTGATGGCCATGCGAACGACAGATGCGCTGAGCGCGCCTTGGCGACGCCGACGATAAACACTCGCTTGCGAGATTGCGGAACACCATAGTCGGCAGTATCGAGAACCTTCCATGTCGTCCGATACTGCTTCAGTCGTTCCAACTCTCGAATCATTTGTCGAAACGTTTCTCCATTGTCAATCGACAACAAGCCTCGAACATTTTCCAGCATAAACATCATTGGTTTCTTGCTTCGAATTACCTTCAAACACTCCCAAAAGACGGTACCGCGAGGATCCCGAACGCCGTCTCTCTTGCCTGCAGCAGAAAAGGGCTGACAGGGAAAGCCGCATACATAGAGATCGATATCCGGCACGTCTTTGAGATGACGCTTGGTCATGTCTTCAAAGATGATTTTCGGCTTGAAATTCGCCCTGATCGTGGCGATGCATTGCTTGTCAATCTCAGACGAGAACTCGTGCGAAAAAGGCACACCGAGCTGTTCCAAAGCAACAATCGGCGCCTTGATGCCCGAACAATCCGTTCCGACGCGGAGGGGACGGTCCTTTGTGAACGGTGACGCGTCCTTGAGCCGCATCTTCTTGTACATGCTCTTGAGCAGCGCCGGCGCCGCAAACTTGGGCGGTGATTTCTGCGCCATCCTTTCTGGTCAACCAAGATTCTTTGCCTACGCACGATGCGCCCGCAGCGCGTTAAGGAAAGCCTCCAAGCGCCTGCGCTTCCTCTCCTGAAAGAGATGCAGCAACAGGTCCGCGGACGGTAGGGTATCCGGCTCGAACGCCACCTCCTCCGGGTTGTCGCGGATCCGCGCAATGAGGGGACGATCCTCGGGCTTGATGAGGACCAGGCGGTAGACGCTGACGTGTCGCTGCGCCTCGGGCAGGTGCGCGTGCGAGTCGAAGCGCACGGCTCGGCCAATGACCTGCTCTTCGGTTGCCGTGTTCCAACTCGGCTCCAGGATAATGACGTTGCGCACGCCCTTCAAGTCCAGCCCCTCGCCACCGGCCTTGGAGAGAAAGAGGAGGCGCACCTCGCCCTGGTTGAATCGGTCCACAATGCGCTGGCGCTGTCCCTTTGGCGTGTCGCCGGTGATAAAGGCGGCACTCTCGCGCCATGCGACAGGAAGGCGCCGGAAGAGCGCCAGCGAGCCCATGTCCAGAAAGTGGGAAAAGACCACCGTCGGTGGACGACGCGCCGTGCGCTCCTCCAAAAAGTTCTTGACCCATTGCAATTTGGGCGAGTGCTGCATTTCCGCAGGATCCGTGTCGAGCGTGTTGACCGCCCGACGAATGCCGTTGAAAAAGGGCTTGAGCTGCGATTCGCCAAACACGGTAATGTTGTGTTCGGACAGAATCGCGTCCTCCACGTCCTCGTACCGCGCGCGGTAGTGCGGCGTCATCTCCAGGTAGATCGTATGCACGGTCGTTTCCGGGTAGTGGAGCAATCGCGACGCGTCGCTGGGGCTGTAAAAGTCCACCTTGCCCCGCACATACGTGTTCCAAAAGGCGGGCGTGCCGTACTGCTCGCGCCAGAGCGCCTTTGTCAATCGGTTGGCGTCTGTTGGGTCGTCGCGCACCATGTTGAGCAGTGTCATCATGTCCATGGGATCGTTGACGACAGGCGTGCCCGTCAGCACGAGCACGCGCGAGGCCCGTTCGGCGCATTGGAGCACAAACTTGGTCATGACGCCTTTTTCTCGCGGAAACGTGCCGCTGGGAATCGTGCGGAGGTTGTGGCCCTCGTCGATAACGAGCAGCGTGCGTCGACACAGCGCCGTTAACCCCGGGTGCCGCTTGGCGTCGTGCATAAACTTTTGATAACTCTCGACCACGTAACGGTCCTCGTGGCGGAGCGTGGGTCCGAATTCAGCCATTTCTTTGCGAAAGTTGGACACGAGCGACGCCGGCGTCAGCACCACCACTTTGTGCGTCGGATGTCTGTCCAGATAGCATTGGCTGACGACGAGTGCCGACAGTGTCTTGCCACTGCCCAGCGCGTGCACAGCAATCAAACCACGCTGTCGCTCCAACAAGTCCACCACACGACGCTGGTGCGCCTTGAGCCGCTTGGCCCCGCGTGCGACACAAGAGGTGGGATCGTCCACCGCCTCTGGCTCCACCTGCCGCTGCTGCATGACTTGCAGGTTCGGCGGCGCACGTTCCTCCGCTCCGCCAGCAGCAGCAGCCTGGTCCGCGCCTGCCTCCCTACGGAGGTTGACGAACGGGAGGCCCAATAACCCGCACAGTCGGTCCACTTTGAGCTTTTGCAGCGTTCCGCGGGAGTAGTGCGGCATCCGCTGACGAATGAGCGCCACCAATTCTGCGCGCGTGTACCGGTTCGGGTACTGGCGCGACTTGTGGGACGTGCACGTCCGCGCCTCGGTCACGACCGGGTTGGCCGGCGCAGGCGGCCACGGCAATCCCAGCATGGCACAGAGTTGCTCCTTCGTCAGGCCGCGATAGAAGGAGGCCGGCCGATCCGGGTGTCGCGCCTCGGCCTGCGCCACCAACTCTTGCTTGCTCCAGACGTTCGCGCTCGCACGCGCGCCGCAACGCTTGTTGTGATTCATTCTGCGATTTCTCTTTCGGCGGAAAAAATGGTTCACGGTCGTTCCTGTCCAGTTCCTTTCCGGTTCACCAAAATTCTTTGCTACTACGAACGCTTACGCGTTACCAGCACTCGTGCATCCTCCCACAGCAGAAGTGAGGGTAGGTGCACAAGTCGTCATGATAGTCGTTCCCCCAACCGTTCTGTCCGTATTCCCGCTCCTTCCGGTGCCACTCCCGTTCCTCCTCCATCTCCTTCTTGTTTTGTTTGATGATGTGCTTCCAGTAGTCGTCGATAAAGTATTTCTCCAGCACGTACTCGTGGTAGACACCTGAGGGAGCCGTTGTTTGAACTTTGTAATCTTCCCACGCGTCATCGTCTGGCTCAAAAGCATCCTTGGTCTCCCTTGACCACCACTTCATCGTCTTCTTCTTCGAAGGCCTTTTGTCGGTGCCTTTGTCGCCACGCTTCTCCTCACCCCTAATGGAACGGCGAAAGCCCGAAGTTGAGTTCTCCTTGCGATGCACCACCGGCATGGTGTCACGGAAGATGGATGTATCGTTCATGATGGAGGAAGACCTGTTGGAGAAAATCAAGTCATTCATGATTATCATACATTATCATACAAATCGGAACACTACGCTTGGAGAAGGAAGATGAGAATGGGATATGATTTCTTGCTTGATGGAACAATATCATTTTTTGCCCGTTTCATTTACTGGCACATTGTCGTTCAAAAGTGACGCATATATAGAAGCGCATCCGTGCATCAGCAAATGGCGACGTGACGTCAACACCGTTCAACCTTGTCTTGTGTGTCACATCCTCTGACGTTGTTGATTCCTCGATCGATGTGAATGAATGAACAGACGAGAATGCCGCGCACCATTTCCATCGGCGACCGCGTGGTCAAGGTCTTTGGTGACGACATTTACATCGGCGAGGTCATTGGACACGATCGCGAGGTCGAAACTAGCCGCAAACTCTACCGTGTGCGATACACGGACGGCGACGAAGAAGACCTCTACGCGCGGGAACTGTGGCCGCTGTTGAGCGCCGAGTCGCGGATTCCACGCAGCGACACGGCCTACCAGCATCGCAAGAGCAGGGAGAATGAGGAATTCATGCACGATTGTCATGAATTCCTTCCCGTGCCCATTCCACAATGCGCTATGATTGCGCTCGACGACCTCGCACAGACAGAGAGCGGTGACGCCGTGGCCAACACGCTGTCGACGTGGACCTCTTACGGCGGCAGAGCCGACAAGGTGTGGATCCCCAACCCGGACGTCAACGTTGTCGCGGCCGTTCACGCGCAGGGTGGCAACGCGCGCCTCTGTTTGTTCGGACAGTTGCTGCGTGAGATGCGCCGCGCCAAGGCCGCAACAACAGCAGCAGCACCGCGCTTCGACGCGGCCTATCTCGATTTGTGCGGATTTTTCGACACCATCTTGCCAGATGTGCGATATATGCTCAAGCACCACCAGCATTTTCTGGCCGACACGGTCGTCCTCCACCTCACCACCGCACGACGAGAAGGCGTCGCACCGTCCCGCATCGCCACGCGACTGCGTAGCATGTGCCACCACGCCAACTACGGCGATTGCCGCCTCGTTCGCCATTATACGAGCAAGACCATGCACAAATTCGCCTTTGTGCTCCAGCGACGCCGAGTAGAACTCCGTAGCCGTCACGTTAAGAAGAAGGAATGACGAGGTGTGAGATAATCCAGGATCTTATGAACCGACAACCTTACTTTTCGATCTTCGCATGTATGTCACTGCGACGACTCATCCGTCTACGAATAGCGCACAGGCATGTGCACGAACATGCTACGGTCCCTCCGCTGCCCCACCGAATAAATGTAGGACGACACGAGTTCGATCAGTTGTGCCTTGTCGCGTTGAAAGTGCGCTCGTTCGTCGAGTTCCGTAAGCACTCGATTCGCAAAAGCACCGACCGACGATTCCAGCAGCGTCTCTGGGTCTTCATCGCGTTGCACTCGGATGTTACGCGTATTGATCGTATTGATGAAGGAAGGAAAGATCCAGCGCACGAGATGCTTCGCAGACGTTTCTTCGCACAGTTCTCTCGACGATATACCGCCCGCGTGCAGCGCCAGCAGTAGGGTGAAGCGCTCCTGCATCGTGGGCCAGTGTTGATGACCTTCACCGCTCGTAATCAACGTCGGAACACCTTCATCCTGCCGGATGTAATCGTAGGGCGGTGCGAGAGACGACTGGTCACGCCATTGCTGCGCGTAGTCGCTATAGCCCTCTCCCAGCGATGCCTTCAAGTCGTCCAAGAGGACTCGCCATGCAAGAGGGTGATCTTCCAGAGGACATTGCACCATCAGCGCACTCATCTTGTGCTACAGGGCGGGATGCGCACGTTGCGTGCGTTCTTGTCCAGCGTCCGGAATGAGATCTTCACGCAGTGCCTTGTCAATGTCTGCATCGCACTGCACCTCGCGCTGCTGCTTCTCACGCCGTCTTGTTTGTTTCTCCTGCTGTGTCTGCTGCTTTTGTTGCTTCTGTTGCTTTTGTTGCACGAAGGCGGTGGTGAGGACGGCCGCTGTGCTTCATCTTGCTGCGTCGACAGGTCGGCGCCCATGCGGCTTTTCATCTCACAACCTTATCATTCGTTGTCGTTTCCTTTTCAAAAGTGAATTGCCCCGAGATCGTTGGACGTCATCACGCATTGCACTACACTGACATGACGACAACGACACCCGCTCTTGCGAGCGAAGACCGCTGGCTGCGCATCGTGGCGCCGGATGTCGCCGATGAGGCACGCATACGCGACCTCTTGCGCTACTTGGCGATGTGCGTCGGCTGCGATGCAACGGAAATGACAGAGATGACCGATATCGCCAATGCAACGGACATGACCGAGCTGGTGCTGGAACTGCGCGTGCTCTACCACCACGAGGCCAAAAAGGACATGGCCGTCGTTGCCGAGCGCGTTCGAACGGGCAAGATGATGTGGGAGCATCCCTCGTTCGACGAGGAGCGCGATCGCATGCAGCGACTCGACGACTTTTTGCTCCAGCCGCCCGACGTCGAGGAGGGCCTGCTCGAGTGCCGCCGCTGCCACAGCCGGCGCACCTTTTCCTTTTCCAAGCAAACGCGGCGCAGCGACGAGTCCGCCACCGTCTTTGTGCAGTGCGCGCAGTGCGGGTGCAACTTTCGGCTGTAGTTGTGCAATGATCCGTCGACTGCAAAAATTCATTCGTACGACAAAGGCGACGACATGTCCACGACCAACGCTTCCAGCAGCACCTACAATCGCATCGCCAACTACAACCAGCACCCCTTCTACTTCCAGGTGTCTCCGATGCGGCAAGAGGCGCTCGACGCGCAAGTGTCCATGTGCCAGCACGCGCCGGGGCCGACGCCGAACCGCTTCTCCTGCCACGGCGCGTTGCAACGCGGCGGCTACGACGCTTGTAGCGGCCCGGACGGCGACACGCCGTCGTGCCAAAAGGCGCCGCAAGTGCCGGGTATTTCGTGAGAATCGTAATGAATAAGAAAGGAGAATGTCTGTCGATCCACAGTATTACCAGGTTCGCGAAATTCCATCGGTTCCTCCCCCGCGTCTCTTTCTGCTCGGCTACCCCGACGCGCCGCTTTCCACGCCGCCGACGCGCTTCTCCGGCGGCTACTGGTTTCAACAGCACTTGGGCGAGTGTCCTTACTCTCTGGCGGACACGGTCAGCGACGACAATGCCGCCGGGCCGGACAGTCGCAGCATGTTTTGCAGCACGCCGCTCGCGGCCACGTTCCGACCGCCTCTTGACGATTGTCATCCGACGCCGCTCGGCTACCCGCTCGGTTGCCATGTGCGCTGCGGAAATCGCAGCCAGACGGCGTCGCGTGCGTCATGAAAAATGCCTAATCATGCATGGTCTAATCTGTTTGTCATGTTTGCACATCACATCTTGTTTTCCTCGTCGGTCAGAATGTACACGTAGTCCGCGTTGGGCGTGCCGTGCCAGGCACCGTCCGGCGTTTGCACGAGCGGCGACGCGCGCACGACGTCCGTGCGACTGCGGATGCTTCCATCCAGTAATTCGACGAGCGGTGTAAAGACGATCGTGGTCGTCGACGCGTCCTGGACCGCAGCAGCCGTCTTCCATGTCTCCCACGGCACGACGCGCGACGGTTTGTGGGCAAGATCATCAATCGTTTGCACGAGTCGTGTTTGCATTGTTGGGTCCTCCGACGTTTCCACGCCGACCAGCCACACGGACGCGCGTGGAGTGACGCACCGCGTGGTGCTGGGAAGCAGGTGAATGTCCACGTGCACTGCTGGTGGCGCTGCCGAGAAGCAGCACCACAAGAGGTGCAAGGGGACACGCATTTTCTCTTTGGAGGAAAGAGAAAATGTGGTGTATGGATGATATGTTCAGATATTATGGATGATACTATATGAACAAAGGTGTGAACATAGCGACAAGAGCGACAGTATGATATGGACAATGTGACGACTCGTCGAAATAATACGTCACCGCGTTCCGCGACTAGACACGGGCGTGGGGTTGATGCGCGCGATAATGTCCATCTTGGCCGCGTCGATCGTTGTCCAGTCGTCCAGCAGCAAACCCTGCACGTCGCCGCTGTTGGGGCCCAAACTCCAAAAGGCATTATTGTGCTGACCGAGGTCCAGCAGGTAATCCGCCAAATGGCCCATCCACGTCGCATCCAGGTCAATCCGTCCGCCCCACTCACCGGGCAAGAGAGCCCGACCAAACGTCGTGCGCAAAAAGCCAAAGCACCGATCCCACCCCGCACGCAGGATCTGCGGATCGTCGCTTGTTTCGGGCACCACACTCTTGCCATACGTGTGCGGACTAAAGACCACACGCGCGTCGAGATGCGTGGGAACGTGAAAGGGCGTTTGCCAGTAGCCTTCAAACGTGTGTCCCCAATCCACTCCCTCCACCACATATAACCATGTGCTGTTGGGAAAGCGGGCATCCAAGTTTGTAATCGCCAGTTCCGCAAAGGTGTTCCAGTCCGTCGAAACGTCTCCCGCACCCCATGTGGCACGTCCATGCGGCTCGTTCAGCAGATCCACAGCCACCAAATGCGTGCGGTTGCGGTAACGCGAGAGGACGGTGGTCCAAACGGTGAAGAAGGCGTTGGCCGGAAAGAGGTCGTCTGTCGGTGAATACCACACCTCCGAAATGTACTCCTTGTGCAGTCGGTGCAGGTCCAACATGACGTCGATACCGCGCGATGCACAGCCATCTATCAAGCGGTCCAGCACCTCTAGACTCGTTGCGGACGCTAACGAAGGGTCCGCTTGAACCGCCCCACTCGTGGGCTGTACGCTCGGGTTGTACAAGATCCACTCGGCCGAAAAGGGAATGCGCAGAAAGTTAAAGCCATTCTCTTGCAGACGGTCCAGGTAGTAGTCCATGCTGTGCGCCCACAGACCGTTGACAACAAAGTCTTGCGTCTCAAAGCCGAACCACGACAGCCCCCGCCACGAGACGGTCTTGTTGGTCGTGCTGTTGGCAATCTGCCCATCGGAACGGACGCGCAGTACGCCCTGGCCCGTGCACGGACACGCGCACGCCAAGAGGCAAAGCGCACTTTGCCAGAAAAGGGAAACACCGCGCATCGATCGCCTCAGATGGTCTCCGTTTGGTTTGGTATTGCATCTGTTGTCGTTAAATCTTCGGTAAACGCGTCATGTGCACCTCGCGAGCAGGCCGCCACCCCAGAAAGAGCGCCACACCGACGAGAAGAGGCGAAAGGACCTGGCTGCCGGCTACGATCACCCACGCGCGAAAGGGAAGCGTGGCTGGACGGATCGCCAGCAGCAAACTATCTGTCGCGAGAATGACGAGACCCACAATGAGAAAGAGGCTAGCGCCGATGAGGACAGAGCATGACGGGTTCTCCATCTGGGAGTTCTCCATCTTGGAGAGGTCGTAAACCGTCGCGACGGAAAACGTGGCCACGCATACGATACGCAGCACAAGAGTGACTAGCAGCCATGGTTTGATCTTTGCGCGCCACGCCGGGCGACGCCAAAAGAACCACAAGAGAACGGTTGGTGCCAAGAAGACAGACAAGAACAGCACAACAGCAAAAACGATGATGATGCCTCTCTGCGCATCCTCCCCTACTAGCGAACCGTGGAGGATGGCGCGTAACTCGGCGGAAGTTTTCTTTGTTGACGGTGGTGGAGCGTCGCGCCGCCTCGAAGCATAAGAGAGATCTGCAGCCTCTCGACCACTCAACGACTTGGCCATGTGTCGTCCGTTTTACCCTATCGACACCTTTTTTTATCGACATGACTACGATGCGAACGACGTGTCTTGCTGGCGCAGGGCCACGACGAGGGGGTCGTCGGGCGCAAAGACGCGAACGAGTCGTTGCTTGCCGTCGCCGTCGGGCGGCAGCATTTTGCCAATGTTCTCAAAGTGCGCGTTGGGAAAGTGCAGCAACAGCAACACGGGCCGCGAGGCGTCCGCGTCGCTCTTGCCGTGCCAACTGCCCGTGTCGGCAAAGACGTCGCGACTGTCGCGCTGCACAAAGAGCACGTCGTACGGTAAGAGGTGGTGCATGGACATGATCATGTCCACATCTGTCCATTCGCCGAAGGTCTGCACGCGGCGTTGCAGCAGCGCAAACGTTTGCTGCTCCACAATGGCCAGCAACCCCGCGGCGGCCTTGGCGAGGCAAACCGCGACGTGCTGCCGCACGGTGCGGTCGACGTCGCCACTCCCCTTCATCGCCGCCAAACTCTCCGTGCGCACCACCTCTTGCCACTGCGTCTTCATGACGTCCAGATCGAGCTCGTTCGTGCCGCACTGGTCCACCCACCGGCGCACCAACTCCTCTTGCTGCTCCTGCGTGCCAAAGAGGATGCTCCAAATCTCCTGCAACGGTTCGTGCTCCGCCGTCCACGCGTCCACGGCCGGTAGCCATTGCGAGGACGCGTCGACGACAAAGCGGAGGAAGGAATTGTCCTCGTGCACCTCGGTCGCCAAGTCCTGCTCCGGGTCCGCAACGGCGCAGAGAACCAGACGGAGGACCTGGGACATTTGGAGCAACGCCAACTGCCCTCCCTGCGTCGCCAACCACGTGTCGCGTTGCATCCGACGCGCCAGATCGCGACGCTGATCCTCGATCCACTTGCGCCGCTCTTGCATGCTCATTTCGCGAAACGATTTGCTGGCCACATTCATGGCGTGGAAAAAGCAATTGCCGTCCGTCGGCGCGCCCGTGCGCACCAACTCGAACTGGGCGTCGTCGCCCCACCGCTGACGCTCATCCGGCTGC
Organism: bacterium; assembly: GCA_010029825.1. Lineage (GTDB taxonomy): Bacteria > Bdellovibrionota_B > Oligoflexia > Oligoflexales > RGVZ01 > RGVZ01. Next base: position 12,585 of record RGVZ01000098.1, read on the forward strand.
AGAAATAGCGCGCTCATCCCTTTCTCTTTTTCGTGGTCCACGGACGTCTTTAACGCACGGAGATGAGGTTGGAGGAAGGGATGCTGGGTCGGCCGGAGAACCAGCGGATGCGCTGGATCTCGTTGTGGTCGCGGATAAAGGGGTGGATGAGGTCTTCATTGACGGTGATGGTGAAGTAGACATTGTTTTTGAAGCGCTGACGTGGGCCCAGGGGTCGGTGCACGAGGACGCCCGTTTCCTCAAAGAGTTCGCGGATCGCCGTCTCTTCCTCCGTTTCGCCTTCCTCCTGGTGGCCCTTGGGAAAGCCCCACTTGTGCGACCACCGTCCCTGCACGAGCAGGCAGCGGCCGGTGCGCTCGTCGCGCAGGATGATGCCGCAGCGCTTGACGGCACTGCGCTTGGTTCGCTCGCATCGATGTTGGTGGTCCATAACGCGAATGATACGTGATGAATGATGGCAACGACGCGTGATGAATGATGGCAACGACGCGTGATGAGGAGAGGCGTGTCTTGGTCGACAGGGTGGACTCTGTTAGATGCGACGCGCGATGAATCGCTTTCGATACGGCCGGAAAATTATTCGCGCACCATACGCTAGACACGGAATGCAGAACGCCGTTGTATGTATGTATCCTTGTGTTTACATCTCCAGATGGGCGACATCGTGACTGTCCAAACGGTCATTGCGAATGAAGAAGAGTGCGTCATCACAGCGAAACAGTTTGAAGCGTTTCAAGTCAGCGGTATTGGCGCGGTCGTCGTAAAACAAACGCAAGATTTGCAACAGCACTTGCCCCACTACGCGCACATTGGCCCCGCTCCAACTTCTGTCTACTCTGGTCGCCGTGTTGATCAGGTTCGTAATCTCTCGTCTCCTGACGCGAACCAACGTCCGCACCGGCTCGTAGGCGAGACGAAAGAGCACCTCGGGATCTGTCGTCAACAATTGAACGACGTTGCGGAAATGCGCCTGCGGATCATCGACTTGTCGAAAGTTCTCCACGACGATTTGCGGTGGAACAATGAGGGAGCCACGGTCGTTCGTCGCCAACCGTAGGACGTTGTACGTAGTGTCCCTGCTCGTGTGCGTTTGGTAATCCACGTGCAGGCGCCGCAACGCCTCTGGTCCCATCGCAGCCAGCGCGTCTGCCCACACGCGCGCGTGTTCGTTCAGCGGACAGGCCTCGACCACGTTTTCCAACTGTCGCTGCTCGTCGTCCGTCATGAACCCGTCCTCGTTGCTCATCAACGCCTCTGTCGTCGACGCCAACACGCGACGGACCATTTGCTCGCACAACGTGCGCTGATCTTGGCGTTGCATCCGCTGCCGTTGTTGCTGTTGCCGTCGACGTCGCTGCTGCTGCTCACTATGCGTTTGGTGCGGCACGAGAGGGGGACCTTGTTGACGTTGGTGTTCCTGTTGCGTGGACATGATGTCAAGAGGATGAACGAATCAATGATGTCCTTTTCTGACACGAAACAAGTTTGCAAGCAAGCGCGCTACAAGCTGCGCAACTGCACCGTCGAATCCCGTCCGAACGGCGCCTCGGACTGCACGACGACCCAGTTGGGGTTCGTCATGTCGAACGGAAACACGTCGGTCAAGGACACCTCGTGCGTCGTCGTCAGGGATTCC
>RGVZ01000099.1 GCA_010029825.1 bacterium
GACGGGGGCTCAGGGTGACGGGGTCAAGGATTCGCGGCGATGTCGCGCGACTCAGAGGACTTCATGAGTTCGCCGACGAACGCGAGGATGCCCCTGGTCGTCCGGGCGGAAATTGTGTTGATCTGGGACGGGTGAGGCATGTGGCGCCGGTCGACTTCAATGGTCAGCGCCGGGGCCTTTTGACGCCAATAAACAAAATCAGTGAACTCGCCGGCGCTGGGATAGTCGTGCCAGCTCTGGCGTGCGGTGGTGCCGAGGCTGCGCGCCGTGCGCCACGCGAGGCGCGTCAAGAATGGCGCGTCAGGCGGCGCTTCCCGCGTGTGGCACCATGGCCACAAGACGCCCTCCGTTCCGGAGTGCAGGGCGATGGCTGCCTGGACATCCTCCCCGTCGATCAAGTCCCTCACCGCCCGCGCTTCCGGGGTCTTGAAGGCCATGCGATCGGGGCGTCCGGGATAGGCATAGTCCCGGTTGATGTCACGCTGCCGGGAATCCAGCCGCGTGCCGAGGGAATGTCCGTCGGGATTGACGATGGGCTGGACGTGAATGACATAGCGGGCGAGCATCCGCGCGATATCAGGTCGATCTCGCTCCTCGATCAATGTCTCGATCAAGTGAAGTGAGGATTCTGTTCCGATTTTCTCATCGCCATGGTGGGTGGCGTTGATCACGATGGCCGGTTTACGGGCACCGACGCGAGTGACATCGTTTCCGATCGAAATGACACCGATCTCCCGGCCCTCAAACGAAGTTCCAATGACCCTGTACTGCACCATTTCCGGAGCCCGCGCTGGCAGGGCCTTCATCCAGGACGTGACCTCTGCCTCGTCGTGGTAACGGAGGGGGGGCGTGGCATTGAGCGCCGCGATACTGGTCCCGGCGCGGGCCGTCCCGGTCGAAATCGATACCGCGACAAGGACGACGGCGTGGGCAATGGCGTATCCGGATTTCATGAATCAAGTGGCTCCGGCGTGGTAGTCGCCGGTTCGACCGGCGTATGAACCGCGAGCAAGTGCACCCGGTGACGCGTGATTTGGAGCACTTCAACTTGCAAGTGGAAAACCGGGATCTTTTGTCCCGCTTCCGGCAACTGGCCAAGTCGTTTTGCCACAAATCCGCCGATCGTGTCGGCGTCTTGAAGATCGTCCGGCGTAAACTGGTCCTCGGTAATCCCGAAGTGATCGAAGAACTCGTAAATATTGGTCGAGCCAAGGACGTGGAACACGCCGTTGGCCACTTCGACGAAGTTGGCCTCCTCGGTGTCGTGCTCGTCCTGGATCTCGCCGACGATTTCCTCAAGGATGTCCTCGAGGGTCACGATACCGGCTGTTCCGCCGTATTCGTCGATGACGACGGCCATGTGATTCTTGCTGCGTTTCAAGTCCTTGAAGACATCGATGATCAACTTTGTCTCGGGAACGAAGAACGGCGCGCGCATGAGGCGGCTGATCGAGAAATCACCCGGAATCCGGCCACGATGGTGCGCGTACTGGAGCAAGTCCTTTACGAGGATGATTCCGACCACATGATCGATCGTCTCCTGGTACACAGGCAGGCGGGAGTGCCCCGTTTCCAGCGCCACTTTCATGAGTTCGTCAAAAGAAACGTCCGAGGCAAGCGCATTGATCGCCGTCCGCGGTGTCATGATCTCGCGCACGCGTGTCTCTCCGAGATCAAACACGCTGACGATCATGTCTTTCTTTGTTTCCTCGAGGACTCCAGCCTTCTCGCCTTCCTCGACGAGGTATTCGATCTCTTCCTCGGTGATCGCGCGGTCACGTTTTTGCGTGCCACCGAACTTCTTTGTCACGGCGATGGTCGCCGTGGCCATCGGCATGACCAGCGGCAAAAGAATCCACTGAAGGGTGGTCAAGAACCGGAGCGACAAGACAACGAGGCGGTCAGCCCGCGCGGCCGCCCATGATTTCGGCAGAATCTTGCCGAAGACGAGGATGATGAGAAGGGTCAAAACCGTTGCCCACGCCTCGGGCGCCGGTAAACCAGAGGCGAGAAACTGCAAGCCCATGCCGGATGCCATCGCCGCGATGATCGCTGTATTGCTGATGACGATGGCCGCGTTCAGCCTTTCCGGGTGCTTGAGCCAGAAGTTGATGGCCTCGGCATCCCGCCCGGATGTTTCCTCGAGGAGTTGTTTTCCTTTCAAGAACCCGGTGGTCGTGATCGCGGAGTCCGCGGCCGAAACCATGCCATTCAGCAGCGCCGCCCCGGCGACCAGGGTCCAGTGAAAAAATGTCATGCCGGTGTCTTGCATGCTCAGCGGGTCCTCCGGACACAAGAACGCCAGGATCCCTCAAGCTGTTCCATCAACGCGGCTTGCTCGCCAAACATGAGTTTCTTTTCTGCCGGATTCTGGTGGTCATGTCCGCAAAGGTGCAACATGCCGTGGGCCAGAAGGAAGCAAACTTCCTTCGCGACCGGGTTGCCATCCTCGCGGGCGTTTTTCTCCGCAGCGTCGAGGCAGATGATCATGTCCCCGAGTACGCTTTCATGGTGGAACGAAACGAGGCCGCCACGCGTTCCGCGCAGCATGTCCCGGTTGCGCCGCGTGGATTCCGCGGATTTGCTGGCTTTGGCTGTTTTTTGGACGAGTTTTGGCGACTGCCATTCCATCTGGGGGAAGGAAAGCACGTCGGTTGACTTGTCCTTTTCGCGGAATTGCTTGTTGATCCGGCGCATGGCGGCAGGGCCAACAAAACTCACGTGAACCTCGAGGTGCGCGACACCGAGGCGGCTTGCCATGTGAGTGACGAGGTCGCTGACGCGGCGGCGGTCAATCTTCCAGGATCTCAGGCTGGAGCTGATGTGGACTGAGGGGGGTTCCACGATGTCAGACAGCTCCGGGTTTGATGGACAAAACTTTCGCGCCACCGTTGTCATCCGTTGCCGGCGACTTTTTACCGGGCTGGGTGGCTTTATCGTGAAGCTTCAGGCCCTTGGCGTCCGTTGACGCGTTGGAAGCAACCATTGATTCGAGGCTGGAGACTCGCATCGTTGACTTGCCATCCACGGCCCTCGTCGCGCTCGCAACGGCCATGACCGGCAGCGCCCCGTCGAGCAAGCTGCGGGAAATTTTTTCGGACACTGATGTCTGCAAATCGTTCTTCATGAACTTCCAGTCTAACACATTCTTGTTGTTCAATTTGCCTGCGCCGCCGGTTTCCGCATGTGACCGCCATGGGCGGAAAGGCCCTGCAGCCGGAAGCGCCTCTCAAAGGTGCTCTCGTAGATGCGCCCGGCGAAAAAATCAACCGGTTCGGTGGGCTTGAAACCGGCTTGCAGAAAGGCTTCTCGGGCGTCCTTCCAGTATCCTTCCTGATCCGTTTTCATCCAGACAAACGCACCGGGGGCCAGTTTTCTGGACAGCAGCGTGGCAAACTCGCCGTCCACGAGGCGATGCTTGCTCTGCGCGCGCTTCATCCACGGGTCCGGGAAGAAGATCACGAAACCGTCCACCTCGCCGTCGGCGAAAATGGCATCCATCCCGCGGGCATTGCCCAGAATCGTTGCGACGTTGCGGTGTCCTTGGCGGGCGGATCTTTCGGCCGCCGTCACGACCCGTTTGAAGGTGATGTCCATCCCGATAAAGTCGGCTTCCGGATGGTTTCCGGCCATCTCGTTCAATGTCAGGCCCAGGTGACAGCCGATCTCGACGATCAGGGGGCGTTTTTCGCCGGATGGCGTCCTGCCGCGCATCGCGTGCAGCCGGTCGAAAGTCGCGCGCCAGTTGCCCTTGCAACCGCCGAGGGCCGATCCCTGAAGGACCGGAATCGAACCGTCGGTCAAAGCCGCGGTCATTTTGGCGACATAGGGATTTACGTCCGGGTTGATCCGGGGGGATATGTCCTGAAGGATGTCCGTCTGGCGGATAGGCATCGCGCGCGCCCGTTCCCCGATTTTTCGTGGATGTTTGACGATTGGTTTCAGCCGGGAGGGGGGCCTGCCCGCCACATTGCCGGTGGCGGGGCTGTAAGCCGGATTCTGTCTACCGGGACGACTTCCGCCGCCACGGGAGACCATCATTCATCTGGGATCGCCATTGCTGGCGTCCTCAAGCGACCTACCCGAGGACCCGCCGGGCCAGCGGCCGGAGCGGTTTGACCCGCGCCGTGTCCTCCTATTTGGTCTTGCTCAGGATGGGGTTTACCGAGCCGGCTTGTCGCCAAGCCGCTGGTGTGCTCTTACCACACCGTTTCATCCTTGCCGCCGCGCGACTTTGCAGCCTTCGCGGGTTGGCGGTTTGCTTTCTGTTGCACTTTCCGTCGGGTTGCCCCGCCTGGCCGTTAGCCAGCATCCTGCCCTGTTGAGTCCGGACTTTCCTCCACGGTCGATTTTGACGTCTTCCGCAGCGATGGTCCGCCCTGCCGGACCTGCTGTTTGCGAGCAGGCCCCTTCCCGCCGCGCAATGTAAGTCCGGCGCGGTTTTGGCGCAAGGGATTTTAAGGGATTTTATAGCTGCCTTGTAATTTCAAGATGGCATCGTAGTCGTCGTCCGGCGCCGTGCGGTTCCGGTGGTGTTCGCCGCATTTCTGGCACCGGTAGTGGATCATGAGGCCCTTGTGGCCGGTATTCTCGTAACCGACTGGTTTCAAAAGGCCCCGGCAGGGGTTGGCCCGGTCGCCGGGGTTGATGTCGACGTGCAGGGAGTGCAGGCACCAGGTGCAGTGGTCGCGGCAGGTTTGAGGCGCCGCCGGCACGTCTCGCCCGCAAAATAGGCAGTTAAAGCCTTCGTTGATCTTGGTGAAACGGCCGTCAGCGCCCAAATCAGCGACCTCTGGATCTATTCAAGTTAATGAAAACATTGAGATAATTTTTGATCATTCGGCTTTACAGCTTAACAAAGTCGCGGAATCTCCGAAACGTCTTCCGGAAACGTGCGATCAGCCGGGAATTTTAGAGGATCTATCGACTTTGTTGAGATTCCGTTCACAGAGATCAGGCAATCATCGCGTCGTGCTCGCTGCCGCGGCCATGGCGGTTTCCGTTTTTGTGTCAGCCTGCGGCAGTTCATCGGGGTCGGATTCCGATTCGTCTTCGTCAGGTGACGGATCGTTGTACGGGTCGACGACGGTGAGCGGGTCAATCTCAGGTCAGTCGGGCGGCCAGAGTCGCATGTCCGGTTGGGTTGTCGTCCTGACCGAACGCGATACGGGAATCTCCCGTGTGGGCGAGGTCAATGCCTCGGGGATTTTCTCGATCCCGGGTGTCCGGCCGTCGGTGGCGCACGGGCTGACCCTGTTGTCGCCGGATTATCTCGTGCGCGGTGTGTTTGCCGTACCGTCTGAAACCACCGCCAAGTTGCAAACGTTTTTCACGATGACAAAGAGTTATTTGCCGCGGTTCATCCACCGCGGGTATGTAGTGACACCGCAATCCCTTGATGGCATCAGCCTGACCTCGGACAGCGTCGCTGATTCCGATGGTGATGGCAGCCCGGATGGTTTGTCGAGCCTCGGGCTCGCTGGTGGCTTGAGTTCAGTCGATCTTGACCAGGACGGGGTTGTCAATGACATCGACCCGGATATTGATGGTGACGGCCTTTTGAACTGGTTTGACCCGGATGATGACGCTGACGGCCTGAGCGATGTTGTGGACACGGATGCCAATGGCAACCTGGTCATTGACACCGCGGAGTCAGTCAGCGACCAGAATTTCCGAACCGGCGTTGAATACTTCACGGTTTCCGTTGAGGTCCGTCCGAGTGGATCAACGACGAATACCTATCTGTCCCTGGCGACAAAGGTTCGCAAAGGCGTGACACCGAAAAGCGTCCAGGTCCGGGGGCCTCAAGCACTGTTGAACGGGTCGGTGATCGAGGCGACGGATACGGCCCCGCAATCCGCCTGGGATAAACTTTTGCTGGACGATGGCAACAGCGAGGATGGTTTCGCCGATGACCTGATCTATGCGCGGAAGGTTTTGCTGGGGTCCGGCAAGTCTCCGCGCCCCAACCAGTCCTTGTTTCTGCAGTTGGGCTTTGGTGACACGTCGTCCCCGGTATTCGCCGAATTTCCTTTCACGTTTCCGGCCGTTGATCTTGGCAGTTTGGCCTTCACCTGGAACGGGGCGACGAGGACCGTCGCCAAAACCTCGACATCCGCGCCGTTCGGCAGTTTGACCTCCTATTCGTGGTCCATCTCGATCAGCAATTCGGACGGGGTCAAAGTATACGAGTCCCCGCTGGTTTCTGCCGACACGTCGTCGATCGTCATCCCCGACAGGTTGCTGGATAGCGGTAGTACCTACACCTTTGAGGCCTCGGCCCAGTTGTTGGATCGCATTCCGGGCTATCCTGCCTTCGTTGTGTACAGCCCGACGCAGTCGATTACCCGTTAAGAGAGGATTCTTCGCCCTGCGGGCTCAGAATGACGCGGGGGGAGAGGATTCTTCGCCCTGCGGGCTCAGAATGACGCGGGCGTTCCGTCATCCTGAGCTCGGAGCGCAGCGAAGAGCGAAGGATCCTTTCTTGCTGGCATTTCACCCGCCCGGTGGTAAGATTTTCTCACTCTGAAGCGAACGAAACTGCCGGAAGGGTTGCTGACGCCATGATGTTCACCAAAGAAGATTTCAAGATCGACAACGCGCGCGATCTGGTCGAGTTCCTGCCGATCGTGATTTTCCTCGGGCTGGTTGCCCCGTTCCTGATCGCGGCTTACACGCTTGGTTTCGTGATGGATGTCACGGGCTGGTTGAAGACGTCGTCATGATCTTCGCGGCTTCGGTGAGCAGGGTTTCCCGGCTCAGCGGACCCGCTTCCTTGTAGCGGATGACACCGGAGGCATCGATAAAGAAGGTCTCCGGAACTCCGTAAACGCCGTAATCAAGCCCAGTCTTTCCCGATTCGTCGAGCCCCAGAACGAATGTCTTGCCGGCCTTGCGCGCGAATTCCCGTGCGGCTTCCGGAGTATCCTGCACAGCGATTCCGACCACCTGGACGCCCTTGTCCTTCCAGATTTTCCAGAATGTCTCTAGCAATTCCGCCTCTTCGCGGCAACTGGTGCACCAGCTGGCCCAGAAATTCACGATGACAGGTCTGCCTTTGAACTGTGCCAGGCTGATTTTCCCGCCGTTCTCTTCAATGGACGGGATCTCAAAATCGGATGCCATTTTGCCGACCAGTGCCGATGGAACCTTTTGGACGTTGACGAACAGTCCCCGCGCCAGAAGGGCCACGGTCGCGATCGAGGCAACGAGCAGGACCAGTGAGACGACCCTGTGCCTGCGACGGCTGTGATCCATCGCGATGATATCCGGAGCGCTCATTGTGGCGTGCCCTGTTCCTTGAAGATCGATTTCTCAAGCAAGCCCTTGTCGATCGCCTGCCCGTGATCGCCGGGCTTCTTGTACTCCTCGGAGTGCTTGACCATCAACTTGCGCGAGTTCATTTGCAGCGATGCCGCGCCAACGCCGGCCGCGACCAGGATTCCCTCGACCACAACGCCTTGCCCTTCCTTGAACATGTCGGGCGGCGCGCCGCGATGATGGACGTCAATCTCATGCCCCTTCAAGTCGGACATCTTGAATCGCAAGTCGAGTTCCGGCGCGTTCCAGGTGACCGAGCCAGGAGTCACCATGCCGCCGACGCGAACGGTCTTGCCGGCGAGTTCGCTTGCCTTCGCGAAGGCCTCGTCGGGCGTGAAGAAATAAACGGCGTTGTTTCCGAGCTGAACCGAAACCATGGCCACGATCGCGGCGCCAATCACCGCCGCGCCGAGCCACCATTTCATCCGGTTGTTTTTTTTGTTGTGGTTCATTGGTTCATTCCGCCCTCGACATCGCGCAACGCGCCCAGCATGGATCGCAGGCGGCGCCACTCGCGCCAGGCCCACGCCGCGTAGCCAGCGATGACAACGAATCCCGCGGTGTAAGCCGCCAAAATAAAAGTCCAGTTGTTGAGGTCGCCAGCCATCATGTCAAGGCGGCTCCCGTTTGTGTTTCCAGTTCACGCCCCAGTTCGAGGCTGGCGACACGCAGCCATGCCAGCCACACGGTCATCAGGATCATCACGGCAATTCCGGACAGGAGCACGGCCAGCATTTCCGGAGCCATCGTTGATCCACCGGAACGGATGATGGTCGGCGGCTGGTGCAGCGTGCGCCACCAGGTGACGCTCTTGTAGATGATCGGGACGTCGGCGAAGACGAAGATTGATAATCCGGAACAGACGGCAAGGCGCTGGTTGCCCGGCGGCAGGGCCGAATGCAGCATCAGCCATCCCGCGAGCAAGATCGCCAGCAGGAACGTCGTCGTCAGGCGCGCGTCCCATGTCCACCATGTTCCCCAAGTCGGCTTGCCCCAGATGGCCCCCGTCAAGAGGGCGAGGCAGGTCATCAGGAGACCGGTCTCGGCCAAGGCCCGCTGCCACGTCAGGAACGTCTCGCGCCGTGACCACAGTCCCATTCCGCCGCCGACGGCCAGGAAAAAACAGGCGGAGAAGGCGGCAATGGCAGACGGCACATGCAGGTAGATGATCCGGTAAACCTCGCCCTGGTTCTGGTCGGCCGGCACGAGAAAAAGGGCCGCGCCCCAGACCGCCAAAAGGCAAGCCCACAGCGCAACGCCAGAGACTTTCATGAAACGGGGCATCGCAAAGACCTCGAGTACGTCAAGCACCCGGTTTTAATCGCTTTTGACCAATTCGCCAAACAGCAAAATGCCCAGGGTCAGGAAGATGGCGTTGGCGGACAGGGCGATGGTGACCCAACCTGAGACGGTCGAGGCGGCGGTGACAACGGTTTCGGGGGCGATCAAGGCGATGCCGCCCTGGGTCCCGGCCAGCAGCAGCGGCGTCGCCAACGGGAAATACAGTAACGGGAACAGGACGGTGCGGGCGTGGGCCTTGAGCGTCATCGCGGCCAGGGTCACACCCAGACTGCCGAGGCCGGCCACGGTCAGGAGGCAGAGGCCGGCAAAGGCCGCGAGGCGATCCGGGGCCAGCGAGACGCCGCAGAAGAGGGCGCTGACGGCGATCGACGGGACGAGGATCGTCGCGCCCTGCATGATCACAACGAGCAATTTCGCGACATAGATCGATCCGGGGGAGATCGGGGCGGCGCGCAACAAATCAAAAGCCCGGTCCTGTTGTTCCGGGTCAAAGGCACGGGCCAGGGCCGTCTGGGTCGCGAGGATGAGGCTCAGGAAAACCTGCGCGATGAACGCGGCCGGACGCGATTCAGGCGCGGGCTCGCCGAACGTGAAGGCGATGACCACCAGGATCACCATCGCGAACAGGAGCGGCGACAGGACCCGTTCACGGTCGGCGAACTCGGCCTTCAAAGTCTGGCGGAATATCACACGGAACGCTCTCACCGGGAGCCTCCCGGCGGGATGTCCAGGACGCGCGCGTCAAAGCCCGCGAAAATCCGCGTGTCGTGGGAGACGATGACGGCAGCGCCGCCCTTCGCGAGATGTTGACGGAGGACCGTCACGAAAGTTTGGACCGCGTCCTCGTCGAGCCCCGAGACTGGTTCATCAAGGAGCCACAGAGGCGCGGCATTCATCATGACGCGCGCAAGGGCGAGCCTGCGTTTCATGCCGGTTGAAAACTTGCCGGCAGGGAGCGAGAGGCGCGCGGGTTGGCCGCCCGCGATTCCGGAGACGAGTGGGTGATCCAGTTTCCAGGTCGCCAGGGCAAGGCGCAATTCCTCGACGCGCGGCTTGCGCCCCGCGCGCAATTCGTACCAGAAGGCCAGGTTGTCCATGGCGCCCAGTTTCAGGTGCAGGCCGTTTGACTCCGCGGGGAGATACTCAAAGTGACGCGGATCGATTTCAACGTCACCGGATTGCGCCGCCAAGAGGCCTGCGCATATCCGCAGCAAAGTCGACTTGCCGGCGCCGTTCGGGCCGCGCAAGTGAATGATTTCCCCGGCGGAAACGAGGAGGTTCACCGAACGGAACAGGGTCCGCCCCGGATACGAGAAACCGGCATCTTTGATGTGCAGCAGGGGATTCAATCAAAACTCTGAGACATTGACGAAGACCGTTCCAGCCAGGCGGCGCTCGATGACGCGTTTGTTGCCGTCGCCAATATCCTCGGCCCGCGAGGAAATTTCAAGGTTGACGAGGCCGCCGTTCAGAAAGAGGCCGAAACTGGGTCCAGCGTTCTCCCACCCGGCGCGCAGAGCGGCCAGGGCGTAACTGCCGGGCAGCTCCCCGACGGTGAATTCGACGCCGGTGTGGATCTTCTTCGACAGGGCTATCTCTTTCTGCATCAGGCGGTCGGCCTCGACGCAGAACGCCAAATGGAAGTCTCCCCGGTCTTTCGGGATCATGCTGAAGCCGACTGTCAAATCCTGCTTCAAGACATATGAATCAACGCCGTCCGTCTGGGACTTGTAATTGGTGTTGTTGAAATGGTGGGCAGTCACCCCCAGCGTCGGCGCGAGCTTGTCATTCATGCGCCAAAGGACTCCAGCTGTATCGTCCGTGACGGCGAAGGTCTGGCTGTTGTCGGAGACGAACGAGTCACGCCCGGACTTCGTGATGAGTTGCTCGTAGGTGGCCGTTCCTCGCGATTCGGTCTGGCGGAACTGGTTGCGGAAGAAACCGACGCTGACCAGGCCTTTTGGTTCCGTGAAACTGAAGCCAACGCCCTGCCCGGCGCGCGTGCGATGCGCGACGTTGATGTTTGAATTGTCGTCCAGCGCCGGGACGGCGGCGAGCTGGGTGTCATAATACGGCAGGAACATCAAGCGCCCGACGACAGCCCCGGCGGACAGCGTGTTGCGGAAGTATTGGCGTTTGCCCCCGGTCGCGTCGATCAACGCCTTGCCGACGGCGGGATCGTTGGCGGCGTTTTCGTTGCGGAACGAACGGTTCAGCGAATAGGTATTGGTGTTGGCGCCGATCAGGACATGCGGGAAATAGACTTTGCGCGCGAGCGGGATCTTGCCGGCGGACTTGCCGAGGCCGAACCCGCCGATTCCGGCCGGGTTTTGCCAGGCCGCGTCCAAGTCGTCGGCCATGCTGGCGATGGAACCGCCGAGGGCCGCCGCGCGAGGCGAGGCGAAGCCGTCGTCATCGAGGACAGTCAATTCATTGGTTTCCGCGGCAGCCGCCTGTGCCGTAGCGCGGACGGGAACTGCGACAGCGAATCCTGCGAGGATGATTAAACTTTTTGATTTCAGGTTGTTACGCAAGATTTCCTCCGGCGCGCCTTCGAGGCGCGCACCTTGGAGGGAATCGGTCAAAATGGTCGGAACTTAAGGGAAAATCCGGTGTTTCAGCGTCCGCCCGACTCCAGGCTGGACGCGGATTCGATCATCTCGGGATGCCAGCGCTGGCGCAGCTTGATGAAGTCGTAATTCTTGTCGAGACGGTTGTTGTTCACCAGCGAACCGAGCGGCGTCTTGCGCTGGCCGCCGATGTCGACTTCGTCGAAATTGACCTTGGTCTTGTCGCCCTTGGCCGATTTGGCCGACTTGGCCTCGCGGGTGATGAACTTCTCGCGCCCCTTGGCCCACGCGGAGTCTGTGGATGCCCACGTTGTCAAAACCCCGAACGCCATGGCCAGCATGAACGCAGAACTGAACGTGGTCTTGAACACGGACTTGATGTCTGTGAAGTCTCTGACCATCCATTTTCTCAAGTTTTGTCCGGACATGGGTTCCCTCCGAAGCGGCTTTCCTCAATACTAATATTACGGAAGATTTCGGCCAAATCTTGAAGCCACAGCATTGTTGGTGGGTTTGTGATGCAAATATCCAAATTTATTGCGTTATTTGCCTTTTTTTGGGTGGGTCATCGCGCCCTCGCGGCTGTGCCGGTGTCACCCGAAAAAGGTCCTCAGGCTGTTTTGCGCCTGGGTGACGCGCCCGAGATGCTGCGTCTGGACCCGAAGGGACGTTTTCTCGCGTTCCGCCAGGGTGAAGTCCTGAAGGTGCTCGATTTGAAGGATTCCAGCGTGCATCGCGTGGGAGTGGTGCCCACGGGTCCAGCCTACACCTGGGCTCCTGACGGGTTCCGCCTGATTTACCTGGACACGAAAGCCAACTCGAAAACGACCGCGACAAACATCGAGATTTTTGACGCCGCCCTTGCGGCCACCAAGACAATCCGTACGTTGGATTCCGCGACGGGGTATCCGACGATGGACGCCCGGACGTTGGGTGCATACGTGTTCACGCCTGCCGGGTTGACGGCGGTGAAGCTCGATTTTCCGGACGACCGTCTCGCGAAGTGGCAGATCGCCCACCGCAACCACGGCAAGGGAAAATACGTGGCGACCGCGGGCGGAATGCTGTGGTTCGAGTCGGGTGACTCAAAAGGCAGTGATCCGGCAAAAATGACCAGGCTTGAAGACGACGGATCCGCGCTGGAGTCGTTTTCGATGAGTCCAGATGGTTCCGCGGTGGCATGGGCGACCGTCGAGGGTTACGTTTACCGCAGCATCGATGGCGCCTCACCGGAACTGGTCGATCGCGGCCGGGATCCGGCATGGCATCCGGAAAAGGGCGAGTTGCTGTACGCGGGCGCGCGCATGAGCGGCAACAAGATCGCGGGTTATGACCTGAAAGTGGCGGGCAGTCGCGACAAGCGCTTCATTACAAACACAGCCTATTCCGACGAGCGCTGGCCGCAGTGGGACAAGGCCGCGAAGCGTATTTTCCATACCGTGGCGCGCACGACCGACATCTTCATGATCGACCAGGAGCCTTGATTTGCGGCGCGGCCTGTTAAACCGGCGACGTTTGACGATCGTGACTTGCCTGATGTCCTCGACAGCGGCGGCCGCGGGGGCTCGCGCTGGCGCGGCCGCGATCCCGGCAGGATTCGGGGCGATGGGCGAACCGGAACGGGTCGCCGCGCTGGCTCCGTTTTTCTCGCCGTCTCCTTTCGAGGAGGCAAGGCTTGAACCCTCTCCAGAGCAGCAGAAGATCATCGCGGGGACGGATGTTCCGCCGGAGAGGCTGGGCGGGTATATCCATGTCTCGCCGCCGAAAGGCAGTTGTTTCCGGATCGAGCGCCTGACCCAGGAGTCGGATCCGGCCGCGATGCGCCCGCCCGTCAAGGTCTGCAAGGCGCAGGATGTCCCGTTTCGTTTGGGCGAGATGGACGAATACTCGGAATTGACGTGGCTCGTCCGCGCCGGGAAGGACGACCAGGGAACGCGTGTCTCGTGGCGTTTGCCGCACCGGGTCGCGTTCGTCGTCCCCTACAACGTCAAGATTCCGGCGGAACCGACGCCGGTTTACATTCGCGGTTGCGAGGCAACCCGCGACGGGGAGATGGGACGCCGGGTTTTCGTGAACCTCTTCAGCGGCGATCGTTGGTTCATCCGTTTCCCTCCGAAAGATTACATGGTGGATTCCGGGCCGGAGGTTTATCTGGACACGGGCGACCAGCCGCTCTCGAAGGACGGGTTTGGATATCGCGAGACGCACCGTCGCAGCAAATTGCGTGAGGAGCGCGAGGCGCGCAAGGCCGGAGGGAAGGCGAAGGCGAAGGTGGAGGCCGAGAAGGCCAAGGGTCCGAAAAAAGGCGTCAAGCTGGTTCCGACACCGACGCCGAAACCAAAAGGGCCGTTCCAGCCGATCGATTTCACCTGGAAAATCTCGCGATTTGGCGCCTTCACGATGAACGCCGCGAACTTCATGCCGGATGGCGCCGTCACGCCTGGCATGGTGGGTGAGTGTCGGTACACCTACGAGACTTCAGGGCCCGAGTTCCCGGAAGGTGGGCTGATGGAGTGCCACGGCGCGGATCGTTTCGCGTATTTGTATCTGCCTCTGAATTGTATGCGCGACCAGTCGTTCAGGGCAGAGAAAGTCCCGCCGCCAAAGAAAGAGGAGCCGACCCCCGAGCCTTCGCCGACGCCAAAGCCGCATTGACGGTAGGGTCAGATGGCGGTCATGTACTTCACGGATTCCTCGACTTCCGCGAGATCCTGCGGCGAGGCCTTGAGGTATCGCATCAACATGAATGAGTTGCGATCGCCGACATAAATCGCAGGCAACTCCGGATTCTTGAAAGTGGCCAGAACCTCGTGCGTCGCGAGGACGCCAGATTTCATGCCGTGCTCCTTCATGAACCCGGTCGCGTCTTGTTTCGTGTCATGGGTGAAAATGTTGATGTAACGCACGGGAAGTCTTGCGGTTCGCGCCTGCATGCGCAGGATGTCCGGCATCATTTTCACGCAAGGCGCGCACCATGTCGCCACGAGGAAGACGACAGTCATCTCGCCGCGA
>RGVZ01000100.1 GCA_010029825.1 bacterium
GTCATTCTGAGCGCAGCGAAGAATCCTCTCCCCCGCCACACCGAAAAATCCAGGCACCACCCGTCGACTGCTACCCCCGGAAAAGCTTACAATAATTCAAGCCTCGGAATCAGGTCTCAGGACCACATGCCGACCGTCCGAAGGGTTGATAATGCAAGGGCACTGAAGGAGCCGTCATGACAACACAGTCCAAATTCCGCGTCAGCCTCCCGACCGCAGCGCACTTCTTCAGGACCGCTGCCGTGGTCTGGTTCCTGTGCTCCGCGACCCAAGCCTGGTCGGACTCCACTCTCACTCTCGACACAGGGATCAGCGCGACGGTCACGCTCAGCGGGGCAGGTAATTCCTGCACAGGAAATGTCGCGGCTTCGCCGCCGAATACCTATTCGATCCCGACCAGTTGTGGCGCCACGATAAGGGCAACCTGGGAACCAACGGACTCCCGCGCATCGCTTTGCAAACTTGACACCTGTGGTTCAACCGGTCCGTGTAGCCCGGCAGGGCCATGCGGAAACGCGGTAGGCGGGGGCCGAAGTGCGGAGCTGTCACTCCCTGCAGTGACCAACAACATCAGGGTAGGATGGGTCACGGCCAGGTTAGCAACGATCACTCTCGACAAAACAGTGTCGGGAGCGACGGTCAGTCTCACAGGTCAAGGTAATTCCTGCAAAGGAAATGTCGCGGCTTCGCCGCCGAATAATACCTATCCGATCCCGGCGGGTTGTGGCGCGCAGATAAATGCGGCAAGTTCGACCCCGAATGTCCTCTCAAAGCTTTGCAAACTTCAATGTGGAGGAACAGGTGCTTGTACACCCTCAACGCCATGCGGTTATGTTCCGAGAAGCATCGGGGCAATGGGGTCGCTGCAATTTGACGAGGTGACTCAGGACCTCGTCGTGGGGTGGGTCCCTGATGACTGTGTCATGGCACAGGAAACAAGTCTCTCCGTTTGTACCACCACCGTTTCCAGAGGGGTTCCCAAAACTACATGCAACCCCGCGACTGCCGGGCGGGTCACCACCCCGGCAGGAGTCACCTACAGTCGAAGCCAGACATTGACCTTCAAAGTGACATCACGTGCGCGCGCCGTACTGGTATCCTTTCCCGTAGATTACACCCGCTTCACGCCTGACACGCAATCAACAACAGGGATAACCAGGACCACCGCGATCAAAATTTCTAAATCACAGCTAACAACGTGCGGGTCGAAATCCTGTGCATATTTCGAGCTACTATTCCTTTGTCCGTCCGGTGCTCGCCCCTCCTTTGATTACACGGTTTTTTATGAATAGTCTGGCGGGAGAATCCTTCGCGTTGGGCTCGCGGTGTGACGCATGCCTCAGCGCGACGGATCGCCCATGATGGTCCAAAGTTCACAGTTATCGGGTCAACGTACCAGTCGAACCAGAAAAATTTTGGGCCCTCCCCGACCGTCTGACCCCCGTCATTCGAAGGCCGCCCCGTCATTCTGAGCGCAGCGAATTCGCGAAAGAAATCTTCGTCCCATCGAATTGCCCCGTTCCAGTCACCAGTGACGAAGCTCGCACTCATAGAAAGCCGAATCGCCAAGATAAATGGACCTCCCGGAAGATGTGTCCGTTATGAAAATCCTTGCCGGCAACCAGTCATCCTTCGTTATGGCCGATGTGTGGACCAAAAATCGCTCATCCCGAGTCCACTTGAAATCGGTATCACTGGACAAATATCCGTCGATCTCAACCACAACGCCATTATTACCGGAATGTTGATCAACCAGTGCGATACGAGGATCTTCATCTGGTGGGACGATTGAGTTCGCGGGCCTTGGTTGAAAACGCATACTTGGAGAGAGATATGTTTTCTGCTCACCATCAATCCTCGAAATCGAGTTGACCAACGGTGCATCACAAAAATTGAACTTCTTGTCGATTAGCGGACGCGCCCACTCAAGATCATCCCGACGCGAAAAGAAACGGTAAACCTGCCGTCGACGGCTATCTATTTTGTAAATCCAGAAAACCGCGCCAAAACATGCGAGCGCCAGAAGATAACGACCAATTCGACGCCACGAAATCACTTAAGGACCTGCTTCGCAAATCGCCTCAGTGTCGTCGCGATTTGACGACCTCGCGGGCTTACGTCAGCAAGAAGGCCGGCGGAGTAACTAGATGCCAACTCGGCTACCGAGATACCCCTTCCCCGTCATTGCCTGAATTCGCGGATAAAATGCAGATACGCCGCCGCAAAGCGTACCGACGAATTATCCTCTGATAGCAGGGAATACAATTTGGTTGATGAGATACCAGGATCTGCAGAGAAATATTTTTTCTTGATAAGGTCCCTGGCGGTCGACATCTTAACTTAAGCCAAGCCTACGGTCGTGTCGACAATGCGGAGATTCTTGGTTACAAGCAATTTTCCTGCACCATTATCGTCAGTAATGACCAGCATTACATCCATCGATAAATCCCTCAGTTAATGCCCAAAGGACCATTAGCAAGCACACGCGTGCGGGACAACGCTCTGATTCCCTGTGTTAAGATGACGGAAGAGAGGATCCTTCGCTGCGCTCAGGATGACGCGGGGCTCAGGATGACGCGGGGCTCAGGGTGACGGAAGAGAGGATCCTTCGCTCCGCTCAGGATGACGCGGAGCTCAGGATGACGCGGAGCTCAGGATGACGCGGAGCTCAGGATGACGCGGAGCTCAGGATGACGGGGGCCGTCAGGGCGACGACGTGCGCACTGGATACGGCTGGACGACGTGGTTGGCGAAGTAGCGAAGCCAGTCGTATTCCTTGAGGACGATTTTGCGAGTGTAGGGGGCTTCCTCGCCGCCGCGGGACGGATCGTAGTCGTACACCGGCCCGTTCTCGTCAGGGTAGATGCTGTCACGGACGTAGAAGGCGCCTTTGCTGGAACTGCAACCGCCGTAGTTCTCCCAGAGGCGCTCGATCTTGCCTGATGTCGCCGCGGCGCGGTCCGCGCGCACTTGCCAGTATTCGCGCTCGCCGGGCGTCGCGGCGTCATCGGCGTTTTTCTGGAACTCCGCGGCGCGTTCGCTGATCGTCTGGCGGAAATCCCGCGTCCACGCGCAATCTCCGTTATCGGCGTTATCGTTGAACCCGACGACGTAAACGCTGTGCCAATAACCATTATGGTTGTAGATCACCTGCACGGGCGCCTTGTTGCGGCGCAGCGCGATCTTTACGCGTTCGGCGATGTCTGGCTGCGCGACGCCGATCGCCCACTGGTCACGGTTCGCGTCCACCAGGATGATATTGCGCTGAAATGCCGGCAAATAAACCCACCCGGACTTGATCGTCTGGCGCTGGTCCAGCCAGTTGAAACTTTCGTCGTAACGGGCTCCCGGGTCTCCTTCGGCAGCGACACTGGCCGTGCCGTCATGCAACGATCCCGTGTACCAACCCTTGGTGAAACGGTAGTCCTTGTTGCGCACGACGCGACCGCGCACGCGATTGAACAGATAAATGGCGTCCGTCCGCCAGTTGGCGAGTCCGGCATCGTCCTCCTCGTACCCGACGATGTTCATGCTGAACCGCTCGCTGAGATCGATCGGACCATCGGGTTCGCGACTGGCGCGCGGGTTGATCCGTGCCAGCCACCACTCGGCAATCCCCGTGATTGACATGTACAGGCAACTGCCGGCATCCAGTTGGTCCGGCGATGGCAACACGTATGGCAACAGCTCGTCGAATCCGCCCGGCGCGCCGACGCCACCAATTTCACCGCCACTATTTCCACCCGCCGGCACATCCTGGATCAAACGGCGCAACGCGGGATCGCTCATTTCGCGCAACGCCTCTGAGGCTGGGATATCGGAGGCGGCAAATGCCTGCGCCAACCGTCCATCGAGGATTCCAAACAGTAAACCGACAATGACCGCGGTCATGACCCGTTCTATTTTTGGACGATACGGTTTCAAATCAGGAATACCCCATTCATTTGAATTTCATGGACCAGTGGCGATGCCGGAAACGGTTCAAACCACTCGTGCAACCCAATCGGCACGGCCTCCAAATCCGCGTGCACACGATGAGCGTGCAAATTAACAAGGACCCCCTCGGCATACCGGTCCTTGCCAAAGTCCCGCGATAACACGGCGACATCAATGTCGCTGTCCGGGCGCTGGCGACCGGAGGCGCGCGACCCGTACAAGATGACTCCGTCGACATGGACCCCCGCAGTGCCGAGGCGATGCCGGAGTTGGATGGCTAGTGACTTAAGTGCCCCGAAATCCACTGGTAAAATCCTTCGGCGGCCGCGAGAGACCTCTGCGTAAGTTCCGGGGTTACGCGCTGCAAGAACGCGTCCCGGTCGTCCGGGTAACGAGTCTCAAGGTTGAATTCGTTGATCTCTGCAAGGGTCCTTTCCTGATCAGCTTCGAGCGTCAGTCCGCACTTGGCGGCCAAGCCGAGCAGATTATGGGTCACCGGCGCGTATTTGCAAGTGCGCTGGACGTAAAGGGCTTTCAGGATTTTCTCGATGCCCAGGTGCAGAAAAAAAAGCCCTGCCGCGTAACGGTTCGTCGACTTGATGATCTCGCGCGCCGTCACCATGTCGTCTGCGGCTCCGTCCTGCCAGTATTTGATTTGCGCGGCCACTTTGCCGGCTGGAAGTTCTGTCATCTGAATGCCCCGGTGTTTGGCGCATGGACTGAATTTTGCAGCCCAACTCCTGAAACATTTTGCCATCAGGAGGGCTCAAATGAAACCAATTTCAACTTATCTGGCAGCGACGCTGGTCGCGGCAGGGACCATAAGCGGCAGCGCCATGGCCGACGAGGACACGGAAAAAAGGGGGCTCATCGAGATCAGTGGTTGTGGCACGGCGTCCGCGGAGCCTGAGCTTGTCCGCATCAGCCTTCACGTAATGTCACGATGCAACAACACATCGATTGAGGCCAAGGACGCCAACGCGGTCCTCGCCAACGAAATCATCGACGTCCTCAGGAAGTATGTCCCCGAGGAATCGGCCGGCGACGATACGTTCCGCGTTGTTGCTGATCCCGGATCAAACGTCCGCCAGACCGAGACGGAAGGGTATGGCGAGAGCCTGCGCGTGATCTGCGAACGCAAATGGCGCGCCTCGGAACACATCAGCGCGGCCATCAAGAATTTTGCCGACTTGCCGGCACTGCAGGACGAATTGCTGCGCGTGATCGACAAGGCCGTCGCTGCCGCGCCGACCAAGGGCGCCTCACAGACTTGGGCTGAACTCGACTCGCCATGGTTCGACCTGATGCCGGCTACGTGGGAACGCCTGAAGAATGAGGCGCAATCAAACGCCCTCGCCAACGCGCGTCACAAAGTCGCCGTGTTCGAGGCCAGCTGCAACTTCAGCGGACTGCGCCTGATCCGCGTCAGCGACCCGAAATTCACGGCGACGAGGTCTTATGACAAGGTCGCGATGGCGGCGGCAGCGACGTCAACCCCGGTGAAGCCGAACATGATCGAAGTCAGCAGCCAGTTTGATTTCGTGTGGTCGTATCTTGAGGCTTCATCGCTGGGCGGACAGCGCTGCGCTTTCTGACGCGGCTGTGTCCCGGACGGATCACTTGACAGGACCTGTTTTCAGCCAAGGCACGCCGCCAGGGTCGCTGGACTTTTCTGGCTGGATGCCTTGCCACTGATCGACTTCATCGCGGCTGGCAGGTCGAACCCGAATTCGTGCTGCCAGCCGTCGAGCCATTCAAAGGCCGGCGCGGCGAGGCTTGAGTTCAGCTCAGCGATATTGACCATGTCAGCCGGCTTGGACGGCAGGTATCCGGTCCTGGATTCACGCAACAACGCGCCGGGGGAATCTGTGACTTTGGCCTCGGCGATAAGACCCAGTTGAATCAGGGCCTCGCACGCGTCCAGGATCCAATCCTGCGGCAACTTCGATTTAAGCACGATCTCATCCAGGGCCACAGGGCGC
This sequence comes from bacterium, assembly GCA_010029825.1. GTDB lineage: Bacteria > Bdellovibrionota_B > Oligoflexia > Oligoflexales > RGVZ01 > RGVZ01. The sequence continues at coordinate 5,919 of RGVZ01000100.1, forward strand.
CCGTTTCCCGACGCGAAATGGCGGTGCACCACAATCAGCACCGCCAGGGGCAACATTTCCTGGATGCGCAGGTTGCGGATCCGGTCCAGCGGCGTAACGACTTTATCCACCGTCTCCTCGGCCACGGATGACGGGAAACCTTGCTGGATCCGCCACGCGATCAGGGCCCCGAACAGGATGATGGCCCAGCAGATGTAAATCCAGAACAGGAACACGGGCACGGCCGCGAGTGCGCCGTAGATGTTTTTGTAGTTGGTGAAGTTGCTGGCGTAGTATCCGTACAACCGGCTGCCCTGATGGATCAGCGTCGCGGCGACCACCGCGCCAATCACGGCCTCACGCCGGCCCACCGGACAATTCGGGATCACTTTGTAGGCCAGGAAGAAAAAACCAACCCAGACGCCCCAGGTGGAGAGGCTCGAGAGCGTCTGCGAGATGAAACTGCGCTTTCCAACCACGGCCGTGACGTCGATCAACTCCTGGATCCGGTAACCCGACATGACACCGATCACGATCGACCCGGCGAACATGCCCAGAGTCAGGAACGTCCAGAAGTAAACGAAACGCGTGACGAGATTGCGGTCCTGGCGCACCAGCCAGATGCGGTTGAGGGCTTGCTCAATCTGTCGCAACAGCAAAATCAACGTGAGGACGATGCCTGCGAAACTGGTGATTCCGATCTTTTGGAAATCGAGTTGTTTCAGGAACTGATCCAGGTATTCGACCACCTGGGATCCGCTGCCGGCAGCGAGATTCTGCAGGATGAAACCGCGTAACGAAGTCATCAAGTGACTGTTGCTGCCGAGAAGCGGCGTGAAAAGAGAAAGCAACGTGAAAACCGCGGCAAGGGATGGAACCAGGGAGAACAGCGTAATGTACGCCATCGCGGAGGCTTGCTTGAGCAAGTCGCACCGCGTGACGTCATCCCAGATGACCGAAGCCGTGTGGCGGATCTTCAAATTCACGTCGCGCATGGCGCCGACCCCGTTGCCTCAATCCGTTACCGATCCGGTTGCTGAATCAGGGGGCTTCAGTGCAGTTGCAGCGAATCGCGCTCCACATCAAGCCGGGCCTGTTCGTAACGCTTCTCGGCCCACTGCCGCATGTCCTTGAGCCGGTCAGCCCACGAGTCCGCCATGCGCTGATGCATGAATTCCGCGAAGATCTTGTCCATCAAGGCCAAGAAGGTCGTCATCAGATCCAGGCGCAGGCCAACGGGCTCCGCCAGGGCCGCCGTCTGCAGGGCAACATCCTTGGCATCAGCCTGTTGCGGGAACTGGATTCCCCGTGGACTCAAGTCTTTCGACGAAAGGTTGCATGAGAATTCACCAAGGCCCTCGACATCAAAACCAACGCGCATGTCGCGAATGGTCTTGCCCGCGAGGATACCCGCGGCTGCCTCGGGCGTTTGCGCCGGAGCGCCACCGCGCATTTGATGCACATGAACGCGTCCCGACTGGGCCTCCAGGGTCAGACGGTCGTCCACCCAGCATCGCGCCCGGCGTTTCTGGCCATTTGTCGGACAGGAGTATTCCACGGGATCATCGATCGAGTCGGAGCGGTGCCACAACCAGATCAGAAACTCGCCGGCGAGAAAGCGTTTGGCCTTGCTCAGGGCGGCCATCTGATCCAACCGGGCTGCCATTTGTGGATTAATCTGGGTCATGATGAGGGTTCCCCAAAAAAGCCAATATTTTCAGATATTTGGCAATAGAATGATCTGGGGATAACCTGTGAACAAACTGTTGGCAAAGGGTGAACAACCCGATTCGCGAACAGCTGCACAGTTCCCGTCAGATTAGGCGTCAAGTTAGCCTGCGTATTCGTCGCTGGAGCCAAAGACCGATGCCGGTGGGCAAAATCAGTAGGCCAAAAAACGAAGATTACTGCGACAACAAACTGCAAGGCAAATCAAAACTCAATGCACGATAACTTTAAGCAAACTGATTAACAGACAGATGAGTTTTCATGTTCAACTTGATCTTGTCAACACCGTCTTCACAATTTTTTTTTGAAATATTTTTGAGCCTTGCTAGACCTTGTCAGACAGGTTTTTGGAGACTCTCGATGACCAAGAAACGCCAGGACAAAGCGCGCGCGACAACACCGCCGGAACACGGCGTCCGGTTTGACGTTGAGGCCGATGCTGAAACTTTATTCAAACAAGCCATCGATCAAATTGGACGCGGCGACGCGAAGTTTCAAATCAAAGACGAAACCACACGGCAACAATCACGCGCGAAACCAAAACCCGCCGAAGTGAAAATTGATTTACATGGAATGACCCTGGATCACGCGCGCCGCCACGTCGATGATCGCATCAACGAGGTGCTCGTGGGTTTGCCGGCGGGCGCCGTGGCAACGGTCCGTATCGTGACCGGGAAAGGACTGGGCAGCGGCGCTGGGGGCGGCGTCCTGGCGCGCGAGATCCCGGCATGGGTCCGCGACCGGTTCGCGAGGCACATTGTTGATATGGACGAATCGCCTGCCGACGTGCAACTTGGCGGGATCCCGTTGCGCGGCAGTTTCCGCGTCAAGTTGAAAGGCTGAATCCAATGGCAAGCAAGACCGGATCATTGACACCAAACCACCCGGCAAAAACTTACGAACTGCGCATCGCGTTCCACCCTGGCAAGGTGACGGTCCTCGAGGCGAAGCAGCGCACGATATCGATGCTGAAGTCCCTTGGTTGTGACTCTTTTGTGGAAGGCGCGCTCGACGGGCTGGACATCGACAACGAATTCACGAACGAGCCGCGTGACTTTTACACGGAGCTTGGCGGTCTGGAACTTCCAATCTCGGTCTACAAATACTCGCGCGAATACCTCGAGGACCTGCAAGCCCGCATCGCGCGCCACTTCGACGACAAGTTCCCCGGCCAGGTCACGACATCGCTGCACGACATGGACACTTCCGAATGGCTCGAGGGATGGAAGGAAAGCTTCAAGCCCCTTGTCACCGATCGCTTCGCCATTTACCCGCCGTGGGACAAGCCGGGCGATGAAATCACCGCGGGCAGGTTGATGATGGAGATCGAGCCAGGGATCGCGTTCGGCACGGGGCAACACGCCACCACGCAACTTTGCCTTCGCGAAATGGAAAAAATCGCGGCGTCCATGGGAACGGAAACGGTCACGGCCACATCCGTTCTGGATGTCGGGACTGGCACGGGGATTCTGGCCCTCGGTTGCGTAAAACTCGGGTTTGGCAGGGTTGCCGGCACCGACATCGACCCCGACGCCGTGCTGGCCGCGCGCAACAACGCGGCCATGAATGGTGTCGCGCTTGACGTCGCGCAGATGACGGTCCCGTCCCCGGCGGCCGCAGACCATTTGCCGCCCGCGTTCAAGCCGCCGTTCCACATCGTGGTCGCCAACATCCTGAAAGTTGTCCTGGAAAAAATCCTGCCGGATCTCGCCGGCGCCGTGGCGCCCGGAGGCCTCCTGGTCATGTCCGGCCTTCTCCACGAGGACGCCCGGGTGCTGACCCGCCAGGCCGAGGGACTCGGCATGGTGTTTGTACGCGAATCAACCCAGGACGACTGGTCATGCCTGGTCCTGCAAAACGGAGCGAAGAACCTCATCCCATGACCCCCCAAAACCCCACCCGCCACGTATTCCGCTTCTTCGGCAGTCGCGTCACCGACTCTCTCTGGAGGCTGGACGACGCCGAGGCGCATCATGCCCTGAAGGTCCTGCGCCTGCCGCCAGGCGAGGCCGTCGAGGTCATGGATGGAATGGGCGCGGTTGCCCGCGGAACCCTCAAACCGACCGGCAAGGAGTCCGCAGATGTTGACGTCATCGAGTCCCGGACTGAACCGGCGGAGCCGGCCGGACTCGAACTCGCCATGGGTGCCCTGAAACCAGGCGATCTTGACGACATCTTGCCCGCGCTCGTTGAACTCGGGATGACCAGGATCTCGATTTTTATCAACGAGCAATCCGGCAAGAGCCGCGTCGCGGAAAAGTCACTCGACCGCTGGCAACGGATCGTCGATGCCTCGGTCAAGCAGTCCAAACGAGCCTGGCGACCAGAGGTCACCGCCTTTTCATCCCTCGAGGAGTGGCTTCGCGCCCTGCCGCCCCAACCCAGCGCGGATGAAATCCGGTGGATTTTCGCGGAGCCGTCATTGCTTGCCGCGGCGACGACTGGGCCCTTGGGCACCCCGCCCGGGAAATTTTTCATGGTCAGGGGTCTTGTGGGCTCGGAAAAGGGGTTCTCACCATCCGAGGTCCGCGCGGCTCTGGACGCCGGATTTTTCCCCGTAAGCCTTGGGCCGCATGTCCTCCGGGCCCGCACCGCCGCCATCGCGGCGGCCACCATGCTGGCTATGGCGGGGCATGCTCCACGGTGATATGATTCCGTCACTGTGATCCGGGCCATCTTGAAGGCGGTCTCATGAAGAAAATCCAAGGTCGTCGCGGCGGCCTGAGAGCATTGCTGGTTGAACCATTCGAGCAGATCAAGCTCGGGCTGATTTTCCTCGCGCTGAATCTTGTCTTCTCGACCTTCGCGCTCGGCGTTTTCGCCTATTACCTGTACGACATCTACAAGGCGATGGCGGTCTACTTCAAACTCTCCGAACAGGAGAGCATGCTGACTGCCGGGAAATTCGCGGTGCCCGCCATCGTTGGCGGGACCCTGTTCCTCGTCTTCGTCGCCGCGACGCTATTTTTCTCGATTCGTTACACCCACGCGATCTACGGTCCGCTCGTCTCGATAAACCGTTTCCTGGATGATCTTCTTGCCGGCAAGAGCCCGCAATCGATCACCCTCCGCGAGGGCGACCAGCTGCAGGACCTCGCCGGGAAACTGAACCGCGTCGCGGAGCGCATCGAGCCAGGACAGCGCGCCGGCGCTCTCGTCGCGATCCATCGTTTCCTCGATGACCTTGCCGCTGGAAAAAAACCGGCGCCTCTGACTTTGCGCGAAGGTGACTCGTACCGGGAACTCGCGGAAAAATTGAACCAACTCGCATCGCGGATCTGATCCGCCGCGAAATCAGGAGAAAACTGTCATGACGAATCCACTCAAGGAATCTGTTTGCGCCACATCCCCGTCCATGGTGACGAACACTTGCGACAAGATCGCAACCCGATCGGAGAAATACCGCAAGGAACTCGGTCGCGGCCTGACCCTCGCCGAAAAGATCCTGTTCTCGCACCTCGACAACGACTCGGACATCAAGTCGCTGAAACGCGGCAGCAGTTTCATCATGTTGCGTCCTGACCGTGTCGCGATGCAGGACGCGACGGCGCAGATGGCGATCCTCCAGTTCATTCAATCAGGCCGGAAAAAAGTCGCGGTCCCCAGCACCGTGCACTGTGACCACCTGATCCTCGCGCGCAAGGGCGTGAAGGACGACATGAAAGTCGCCACGTCGGAAAACGAGGAGGTGTACAACTTTCTTGAAAACTACGCTTTCCCGGGCGGGCTGATGATCGGCACCGACTCGCACACCCCGAATGCCGGCGGCCTTGGCATGCTGGCGATCGGCGTTGGCGGCGCGGACGCGGTCGATGTGATGGCGGGCATGCCGTGGGAACTGCTGAACCCGAAAATCGTCGGCGTGAAGCTCACTGGCCAGATGAAGGGCTGGACCTCGGCCAAGGACGTGATCCTGGCCCTCCTCGGCAAGTTGACCGTCAAAGGCGGCACCAACAAGATCATCGAATACTTCGGCCCGGGCACCCGTTCGATCAGCTGCACGGGCAAGGCGACCATCACCAATATGGGCGCTGAACTCGGCGCGACTTGTTCCGTGTTCCCGTATGACGAACGCATGTCGGTCTACTTGCGCGGCACCGAGCGCGCCGCCCTCGCCGAAATCGCCGACCAGCACGCGGCGGACTTGCGCTGCGACGCGGATGTCGAGGCGAATCCCGGCAAGTACTTTGATGAAGTGATCGAGATCGACCTGTCGACACTCGAGCCCCAGATCGTCGGCCCGCACTCGCCAGATCTCGCCCGCCCGGTCTCGAAAATGCGCGCGGAAGTGAAAGAGAAAAACTATCCTGACCACGTGTCCGCGACCTTGATCGGCAGCTGCACCAACTCATCCTATGAAGACATCTCGCGCGCGGCCGCCATCGCGAAGTTCTGCCTCGAAAACGGCATCAAGGCGAAGGCGCAGTTCCTGGTAACTCCTGGCTCCGACCAGATCTACAACACGATCGAGCGTGACGGCCTCCTGAAGACCCTCGTCGATTTCGGCGGAACCGTCCTCGCGAACGCTTGCGGTCCGTGCATCGGCCAGTGGCAGCGCGACGACATCGAGAAGGGCAAGCCCAACTCCATCGTGACGTCGTTCAACCGCAACTTCCGCGGCCGCAACGACGCGAATCCCGAAACGCTGAGTTTCATCACCGGTCCCGAAATGGTTGTGGCCTACGCCGCCAGCGGTTCGCTCAGTTTTGACCCGAACCATGACACGGTGAAATCGGCCAGCGGCAAGGAACTGAAACTTTGCCTGCCGGAAGGTCCGGAATTGCCGAAAGCTGGATTCGTGCGCGGTGACGCGGGCTTCATCGAGCCGGCGAAAGACGGCAGCTCCGTCAACGTCTCCGTCGCCCCGGCCAGCGAACGCCTGCAGATCCTCCACCCGTTCGCAAAGTGGGACGGCAAGGACTTCACCAGCCACCTGCTGCTGCTCAAGACCAAGGGCAAGACAACGACCGACCACATTTCGCCGGCCGGCAAATGGCTGCGTTTCCGTGGCCACCTTGACCGCATCAGCGACAACATGTTCCTGGGCGCGACCAACGCCTTCCAGGCCGAGATCGGCAAGGCCAGGAACGCGCTGACGGGCGAAATCAAGACTGTCTCCGACGTGGCGCGCGACTACAAGGCCAAGGGCAACCGCTGGATCGTTATCGGCGACGAGAACTACGGTGAAGGCTCCAGTCGCGAGCACGCCGCGATGTCACCGCGCCTTCTCGGCGTCAGCGCCGTCATCGTCCGCAGCTTCGCGCGTATCCATGAAACGAACCTCAAGAAGCAAGGCGCTCTCGCCCTGACGTTCGCCAACCCGGCTGACTACGAGAAAGTCCGCGAGGACGACAAGATCAGCGTGACGGGCCTTGGATCCTTCGCGCCGGGCAAGCCGCTTACAGTGACGCTGGAGCACAAGGACGGAACCAAGGACACGTTCGAGGCGAAGCACAGCTACAACGCGGAGCAGATCGCGTGGTTCAAGGCGGGTTCCGCCCTGAACCTCATGAAGGACTGACATCCGGCGCTGCTACCTGGAACAGGTCGACTCCCAGTGCTCAAGAATATCCTGATCATGATGGCCACAGTCTTCCTTGTCCGGGGACTGTGGCTTGTTTCTGCGGGCGAAACCCTTGATCTCCATTCCGGCCAGCAGTTCACAGGGCATTTGATCGATTTCGCGGAAGCCCTGAACCGGACCGGCGCGGACATTGGCACTCGCGACCTGCGTTGTCCTGCACCCGCTGCTCAGTTACCCCCTGTTCCTTGGCATGGCGTTCGCGTCACGCCGTAACTGGCCCAATCTCGCGATCGCGGCTTTGCTGTCAGCGTTTTACTGGTTTCCACTTCTGCGGGAACTGGATCTCGTCTCGGTCGACAAGGCGTTTGTCCCTGCCTTGCAACCTGCCCGGCACATGCTGGCGACCGGTCACGTCATGATGACCGGATCCTTTGACGATGCACCTTTTCATTACCAACCCAACTGGGTCCTCTACGCGGCGGCTTTTTATGGTGCCTTCGCGGCTTTCCAAAAAAAGGACCCGTTTCATCGCGTGGCTTTGGGCTGTGCTGCCGCCATCGCGGGCCTGTGGTTCTTGATGAGCCCGGCCAGCATGCCTGTTTGGAATCATTTTCCACTGATGTCAAAGCTCCAGTTTCCGTGGCGCCTTCAGAATTTCGTGGCGCTCGCCATCGCGCTGCTGGCCGGTTGCGGCCTTTCCCGCCTCGCTCGTGAATTGAGAACTTCCCGGTTGAAATCCATCCCGGTCGCGGCCGTTGCCGTCATGATTGGCCTGCCGCTCGTCGCCATACATCCGCGCGTCTCTACGCAACCACCATTACGAAACATCGACGATATTCTCCGGTCTGGTTTCCTTGGCGACCCGATGGACGAGTGGCTGCCGCGAAACGCGACGGTCCGGTTCGGTAATCCTGATGAAGCGACGCGGATACGCGAAGTAACCGGCCCGTGTGAGGCCTCCGGGGTGCGACGCAGTCCAGGCCGTC